>NZ_JBEOZN010000001.1:0-197374 GCF_040298085.1 Streptosporangium sp. NPDC001681
AGCTTCACCCGAAGGGGTCCGGCACCAGCCGGACCCCTTCGGCCATTCCCACCGGGGTCACGGAAGCGACCACCGGCTTCACATAGATACCGAAGGGGGCCGGGCCATCCCGGCCGGGGGGGGGGGGGGGGGCGGCGCCCCCCCCCCCCCCCGCCCCTTCGGCGATCTGTTCCGCACGGTTCGAGCGCGGAACGGGGGTGGAGGTGGCGGGAATCGAACCCGCGTCCTTCAACTCCAAGACAGGGCTTCTCCGGGTGCAGCCTGCTGTGCTTTTCTCAGCCCCGGCAATCACGCAGGCAAGTCGCCGACGGGCTCAGCCACTGTAAGATTTCCCGATCTTCCCCGTGGCCGGGTCGATCGGTTGAGCCTCCTAGCGATGCCGGATCCGGGCCGGAGGCGCTCCCGGGCCGGCAGAAGTCACTCGCTGCTTAGGCGGCGAGTGCCAGGTTGCCCTGGCTGACTTCGGAGTGCGTCTTATTGGCACTTATTGGTCGCGGTCACAGTGTTAACGAGGTTATGTCCGCAGTCCTCGACCCGCTTCACCTGGCTTGCAAAGCCAAAGTCGAAACCAGTCACCCCCCTGTTGAATTTTCAACCCGCCCCCGAGGGGGCGAGCTATCCGAAGATACCTGTTACAACAGAGGTAACGCCAATCGAATTCCCGCCCGGTGCGCCGGGCGCGGCGGTGGGGGCGCGGCGGAGTGCGGGCACCGGGCCGGGAACACCGAAACCCCGGGGACGCCCGCGAATCGCGAGCGTCCCCGGGGTCGACCGGCAGGGTCGAGCCGGTCCTGACGGGCAGGGCCTCCCCCGAGATGAGGCCCTGATCTCATCACAGCGACCGAGCCCGCAACCCCCCAAGCGGTGCCCGGTCACTTAGAAGGACGCAAACGAGGCACCCTGCGGTTGCTCAGGGTGAAAAGAATATTCCGGGAGATCACAGCCCAGCGTGGAGCCCCTGGAAGAAGCGTCCCGCGGCGGCCGCACCTGCCGTGGGGTCAGGGCTCTGCATCAGCACGGCGACGGCCACGTCTCCCTGCCATCCCACGAACCAGGCGAACGGCTTGCGGTTCTGCGAGGCGACGGCCGTGATGCCGTGGACGGGGTCGCCGGGAGCCGCGGCGGCACGTGCCGAGCCCGCGGTCACGCCACTCCGCATGAAGGTGCGGAGGGTGTCGACGGTCTTGTCGTCCAGTTTGATCGGATCGGGCGCCTTGTAAGGCTCGGTCTCCGTCGTGGGATCGGTGGTCCGAGGGTCGGTGACCAGAACCGGCGGACGCCAGGTACCCGAGGCGACCGCCCCGGCGACCAGCGCCATGGAGAGCGGGCTGACCAGCACGTTCTGCCCGGCGAGTGCCTTCGCCGTGGCGGCGTCGTTCTTGAGCGGCCTCATGGAACCGCTGAACCCCTTCAACGGCAGGGCCCAGGGCGCCTCGATGCCGAACTTCGCGGCGGCGGACGCCAGTTCGGAGCCGTCGATCCTGCGGGCCAGCGAGGCGAGCGCGGTCACGCAACCGGTGGCGAAGTTGGCCTGAAGGGTCGGCGTCACCCCGATGGGCGCGCCCTCCTGATGGAACGCGACACCGGCGACGGTCCTGTCCGCGGGGCAGGCCAGCTTCTGTTTGGGGCTGATCCGCGCCTTGAGCATGCCCTCGACGGACATGATGGAGAACGTGGTCCCCGCGGGGAACCTCCCGGCGAGGGCGTGCTTCTCCTGGTTGTACTCGTTGGTGCTGGACACCGCCAGGATGTCGCCGGTCGAGGCCTGAACCGCGACCATCATGCCGGACCCGCCCAGCAGCGCACTGTCGGCCGCCTTCTGGTGGGCGCGGTCGAGCGTGGTCTGCACCGGCGAGGTGGAACGGTCGGGCCGCCACTTCTTGAGCTCGGTCACCTTGAGCGTCTTGAGATCGACAGTGATCACACGGGTGTCGGTCGAGCCGGTCAGGTTCTCCTGGTACGCCTTCTGCAGACCGGCCCTGCCGACCGTGTCCCCGGCCCGCTGCGGACCGCCGAGCTGCTGCTCGGTCTCGGGGGTGACGGCGGTGACGGTGCCGACGATCTGGGTGGGCGAGGCGGGGGCGACCGACTGCTCCTGCTGGGAGAGGATGATGCCGGGGATCGCCTCCAGCTGGGCGCGGAGCTGCCCGAACTTCGTACGGCCGAAGGTGACCAGCGGGACCTGGAGGTTGGGCTGGGCGGAACGGATCCGGCTCAGCAGGCGGTCATGCGGAAATCCAGTGATCTTGGAGAGCCGCTGGCAGAGCTTGTCCGCCTCGTCGTTCTTCAGATTGGCCGGAATCACGCTCGCCACGTGCAGGATGGCCTTCTCCTGCAGCGGGTCGCGGTTGCGGTCGAGGATCGGCTGACGCCCCTCGGGGGTGACCTTCACGGCGAACCGCTGCCCCTCGCGCAGCTGGGGGTGGAGAACGCTGGGCGACCAGCGCACCTTCCAGCTGCCGTCGACCAGGTGCAGCGGGAGCTTGCCCTCGTACTCCCACAGGGGGTTGTTCTCCCCCAGGTCGACCTCGGCGTCGAAGTCGGCCTCGACCTCGTCCGCGGCGCGCCGCATGCTCTTGACGTTGAAGCGGAACGAGGCCGCGTCCAGCTGGAGTTTGGCGTCTTCGAGCGCCTTGCTGACAACCTTCTCATCGCCGTCGGTGCGCTTGGCCGCCGCGGCGTAGTCGCCCGTCTGCCAGCCGATCAGGAAGTCGCGCACCGCCTCGTGGGCCGAGGGCTCCTCGAAGCAGGCGGACAGCATGGGAGCCGTCACCGCCAGCGCGAGCGCCGCGGAGGCGGCACGCCTGGCCCTTCCTCTCACCGTCATCTGTTCCTGTGCCTGAGCGCGCGTGCCATCTCCCGCTTGGCCTGGTTCTCGGCCAGCGTCTGCCGCTTGTCCCAGTCCTTCTTTCCCTTGGCGAGGCCGATCTCGATCTTGGCCCTGCCGTCCTTGAAGTAGATGGCGAGCGGCACCAGGGTCAGGCCGCCCTCCTTGGTCTTGGCGACCAGCTTGTCGATCTCCTTGCGATGCAGCAGGAGCTTGCGGGATCGGCGTGCGGCATGGTTGGTCCAGGTACCCATGGTGTATTCGGGGATGTGGACGTTGATCAACCATGCCTCGCCGTCCTTGATGACGGCGTACCCGTCGAGGAGGGAGGCGCGGCCGAGCCGCAGCGACTTGACCTCCGTGCCCTGGAGCACAAGACCAGCCTCGTAGGTGTCCTCGATGTGGTAGTCGTGCCAGGCACGCTTGTTCTGGGCGATTACCTTCCGCCCGGTCTCACGTGGCATGTCTTGAGCCTACCGGTCAGCGGAGCCGCGAACCGCGCCCGAGAGCGGCGCGCGGGCGCCGAGCGCCCGCGCGACGGTCCTGGAGGGGCAGGGGGGGTGTCACACCCGCAGGTAGCGGCGGAGCGTGACGAAGGAGGCCAGCACACAGATGAACACACCGATGACCATGGTGAGACTGATCACCGAGGCGACCGTCTCCCAGGAGAGCTGGCTGTTCGGGGAGAGGTAGAGCTGCACCCCGTCGAAGAGGAAGACCTTGCTGACGATCAGCATCACCGCGGACACCACACCACCGATCAGGCCGGCGATGACGCCCTCCATCACGAACGGGAGCTGGATGTAGAGGTTGGAGGCGCCCACCAGGCGCATGATGCCGGTCTCACGCCTGCGGTTGTACGCCGAGAGCCTGACGGTGTTGCCGATCAGCAGGGTGGCCGCGAAGACCAGGATGATCGCCACGATGAGGGCGGCCCAGCGGAGCTTCTCCAGCAGCCCGAAGAACTTCTCCAGGAGCTCCTTCTGGTTGACCACGTTGGAGACTCCCGGGGCACCCTTGACCGCCTCGATCACCGGCCCGTAGGCCTCCGGGTCCTTGAGCTTGACCCGCAGCGACTCGGGCATGTCCTCGACCTGGATGGCGGAGAGCAGCACCGTGTTGTTGGCGTTCTGGTCCCGGAAGTTCTTGTAGGCCTCGGCCGCGTTCTCCACGGTGACCTGCTCGACCTGCGGCATGGCCTCGATGGTCGCCTTCAGCTCGGCCTGCTCCTGGGCGTTGACGCCGCCACTGCCCTTGCACTGCGGGAAGGGGTCGTTCTTCTTGCACAGGAAGACCGAGACCTCGACCTTGTCCGCCCAGAAGTCCTTCATGCTGGAGATCTGGGAGTTGATCATCAGACCGACGCCCAGCAACGCCATGCCGATCGCCACGGTCACGATGACCGCGATGGTCATCGTGAGGTTGCGGCGGAGGCCGATCCAGACCTCGGAGAAGATGAAGTTTGCCCGCATGCTCTTCCTGTCGCTCTTTCCGGTCCTGGTGTCAGTACGCCTGGCCGTACACGCCCCGCGACTGGTCACGGACGATCTTGCCGTCCTCCAGTTCCACCACCCGCTTGCGCATGGAGTCGACGATGGCCGCGTCGTGCGTGGCCATGACGACCGTGGTGCCGGTCCGGTTGATCCGGTCGAGCACCTTCATGATGCCGATGCTCGTCGCGGGGTCGATGTTTCCGGTCGGCTCGTCGGCCAGCAGGATCATCGGCCGGTTGACGAACGCCCGGGCCATCGCGACCCGCTGCTGCTCGCCACCGGACAGCTCGTCGGGCATTCGGTGTGCCTTGCCTTCAAGGCCGACGAGCTCGACGACCTCGGGGACCACCTTACGGATGAAACGCCGTGGCTTGCCGATCACCTCCAGAGCGAACGCGACATTTTCATACACGTTCTTGTTCGGGAGCAGCCGGAAGTCCTGGAAGACACAACCGATCCGGCGGCGCAGGTGCGGGATCTTGAAGTTGGACAGTCGGGCGAGGTCCTTGCCGGCCACGTGGATCGCGCCCGAGTTGGGGCGCTCCTCCTTCAGGACCAGGCGGAGAAAGGTCGATTTCCCGGACCCCGAGGGGCCAACGAGGAACACGAACTCGCCCTTGTCGACATCGACGCTGACGTGGTCCAGCGCGGGCCGGTTCTGGTTCGCGTAGACCTTGGTGACATTATCAAAATGGATCACGGGCGCATCACGGCATGCCAGTCTAGGGGGTAGGACGGTCGCAGGAGTGGCAGAGGGCCACTTCCACCTCTCGCCGGTCGGGGGGCGCCGGTCATTTACGCTTGATCGACGTTCCGGTTGGCCGGAGCCCAGTCTAGGGGGAAGACTGGCATGGAACGTCCATAACGGAAACAAAACGATTCGGCGCCCGGTAACGACCGGATAAAGTGGTTCTGACCTCGAAGAGGGAGGACGGCATGAGCTGTGAAGACCTGGTCTGCGCGGGGTGTGCTCACCCCGTGGCCGAGGGCCGCTGCCCTCGCTGCCGCGCGTACCGCGCTCAGCATCACCACGGCCTCGGCGGCATGACCCCCGCGTTCATCGCCCTGGTGCTGATCGTGCTCTTCTTCCTCACCCTGGCTCTGAGACACCTCAGCGGTACCTGACGGCGTCCCTGGGGGACAACGGCCTCACGGACGCCCAGGCGCCCGTGAGGCGAGCACGCGGCCTAGCCGCCCTCGACGCCCGCCTCCTGGCGGCGGGTCCAGCGGATCTCGGCCTCGATGAAGCCGTCCAGGTCTCCGTCGAGCACCGCGCCCGGGTTGCCCGCCTCGGCGCCCGTCCGCAGGTCCTTGACGATCTGGTAGGGGTGCAGCACGTAGTTGCGGATCTGGGTGCCCCACGACGTGGTCGACTCGCCCCGGATCTCGTTCAGCGCCGCCGCCTCCTCCTGCCGCTTGCGCTCCAGCAGCTTGGACTGCAGGACCGCCATCGCGGTCGCCTTGTTCTGCAGCTGCGAGCGCTCGTTCTGGCAGGAGACCACGATGCCGGTGGGCAGGTGGGTCAGCCGGACCGCGGAGTCGGTCGTGTTGACGCCCTGGCCGCCGGGGCCCGAGGAGCGGTAGACGTCGACACGCAGATCGTCCTCGTTGATGTCGATGTGGTCCGTCGTCTCGACGACCGGCACCACGTCGACGCCCGCGAAGGAGGTCTGGCGGCGGCCCTGGTTGTCGAACGGGCTGATGCGGACCAGGCGGTGCGTGCCGTGCTCGCCGCGGAGGGTGCCGTACGCGTACGGCGCCTTGACCGTGAAGGTCGTCGACTTGATCCCGGCCTCCTCCGCGTAGGAGGTCTCGTAGATGTCCGTCGGGTAGCCCTTGCGCTCGGCCCACCGCAGGTACATCCGCTGGAGCATCTGGGCCCAGTCGGCGGCGTCCACGCCACCGGCCTGGGACTGGATGGTGACGACCGCCTCGCGGGCGTCGTACTCACCGGACAGCAGGGTGCGGACCTCCAGCGCGCCGATGTCGCTCTTCAGGGACGCCAGCTCGCGGTCGGCCTCCTGCTGGGTGTCCTCGTCGTCCTCGGAGGCGGCCAGCTCGTACAGGACTGAGAGGTCGTCCAGCCGCCGCCCCAGCGACTCGACCCTGTTGACCTCGCCCTGGAGGTAGGAGAGCTTGCTGGTGACCTTCTGGGCACGCTCCTGGTCGTTCCACAGGTCCGGCGCGGCGGCCTGATCCTCCAGCTCCTCGATCTGCTTGCGAATCGCGCCGAGGTCGAGCACGTCCTGGATGCTGTTCAGCGTCCCGGTAAGCTCGTTGATCTGTTCTGCCGGATCGATGAGTGCCACGTCTGTAAAGGGTACGCGACCTTCACACCCGATCGTGTACGGCACTCTCCCCCACCATGGCTAGCATGGCCCGCATCGGGGAGCATCGGGAGGTGGACGTGCGCGGACGCAGGCGAAGGGGCGTGCTCGCGCTCGCGCTGGCACTGGCCGCCGCGACCGCGGCGTGTTCCGATCCCCGTTCCGTCTCCGGTGACGCGCGGCCGGGGCGGAGCCCGTCGGGATCTCCGGCCGGTGACACGTCGGCCGCCCGCCCCACGACGGCGCCGTCGCTCCCAGCGCCTCCGGTCACGCTCGACGAGGCGGCGAAGGCCCTGGCCGGCATCCTGGGCGCCGACGGGGTGCTGGGTGCGGCGACGCCGCACCTGGACGCCGACCGCAGGCTCATGCGGGAGCAGACCCGCGACGGGCAGGAGGCCCTCACGGTGGCGGCCTTCAACGGCTCCGCCGGGGCACTCCCCTCGTACACGTGGGGCACCCCCGAGCTGCTGGTCCCGCGCGGGCAGGACGGTCCCCTCTGGTTCGCCGCGATCGTGGACCGCAGGGAGCCCTCCGGCGGGGTCCGCACCGCCGTGCTGACCCTCATGCGGTCACCCGGGGAGGATTGGCGGCTCAGCTCGACCTCGCTGCTCGATGAGGGCACCCGGCCCCCCGAGATCACCAAGGACGCCGACGGGTACGCGACGTCGCTGGGCGAGGATGACGCGACCGTGGCGATCAGCCCACGGCTCATGGCCCCGCTGCACGCGACCTCGGCCGAGGAGGGCGAGCGGGGGTTCGCGGCCGGGCTGATCGAGAAGAGCCCGCACACGACCGGCTTCGCCGACGAGATCGCGAAGCGGCGCAGGGACGGGAAGAGCGCGTGCCTGGGCTACGACTCGATCTTCGCCGCGAGCAGCTACCCGGTGCACGCGTTGCGCACCACCGACGGCGGCGCGCTGGTCGTCTACTCGCTGATCAGGACGACGACCAGGAGCGTCAAGATCGATCCGTGCGCGTCGGACGCCCGTATCCCGCCGGACGCCAGGAAGCTGACGACCGAGAGCTTCATCCGTGAGGAACTGCGCACCGTGGAGACACAGCTGTACGTGAGCACGGTCCCGGCCAAGGACAGCGGCCGGCCCGCCAGGGTCATCGGCTACCTGGGCGGCCTCACGAAGGTCATCGTGAGCTGACCGGTCCGCCCGGGTCCCCCGCGAGGGACCCGGGCGGGCGGCTCACGCCTCGGCGTGCGGGAGGTTGACGGTGGCCGCCAGCGTGCGGATCGCGCGCAGCGCCACCGACAGGGTCGCGAGGTCGAAGTTGTCGCTCTCCCAGATCTCCGACAGGGTCTGCTTCGCCCGCGAGACCGCGGCCGAGTTGGCCTCGGCCCAGCGCGCCAGGCGCTCCTCGGGCGACAGCCCCGGCGCGCTGTGCACCAGGACGTTGTGGGTGAGCGCCGCGTGCGCGGCGTAGAGATCGTCGCGGAGCGCGGCCCGCGCCATGGAGTTCCAGCGGCTGTCCCTGGGCAGCGCGATGACGCGCTCGCGCAGCCTGGAGAGCTGAAGCCGGTCGGCGAGGTCGAAGTAGACCTCGGCGACGTCGTGCACCGGCCTGTCGGTGCGCGCGGCCACCTCGACCAGATCGAAGGTGGAGTAGGCGGGCACCATCGCGGCGACGCGCTCGGCCAGCTCGGCGGGGACGCCCCGGGAGACGAAGCCGTCGCGCCGCTCCTCGAACGCGACCAGGTCGGCCCCGGTCAGCAGCTTGGGCAGGTGCGGCAGCAGGCCGTTCATACTCTTGGCGAAGAAGTCGACCGTGGAGGCCAGGTCCAGCGGCGGGCGCCGGTTGCCCAGCAGCCACCTGGTGCCCCGCTCGACGAGCTTGCGGGCCTCCAGCTCCATGGCGATCTGGGCGGAGGTGTCGACCTTGTTGTCCAGCTCCTCGATCTGGCGCCAGAGGCTGGGCAGGTCGAAGACCTCGCGCGTCACCAGGTAGGCGCGGGCGATGTCGGGAGTGGACGCGCCGCTCTCCTCACCGAGGCGGAACATGAAGGTGGTCCCGCTGGAGTTGACCAGATCGTTCACCACACCGGTGGTGATGATCTCCCTCCGGAGCGGGTGGGTGTCCATGTAGGCGCGAACCTCCCCGTCGCGCAGTGCCGAGGGGAAGTAGGACACCAGCCAGGACGCCAGGTAGGGATCGTCCGGCAGGTCGGAGGCGAGGATCTCGGCGTCGGTCACCAGCTTGGTGTAGGCCAGCAGCACCGAGAACTCCGGCGCGGTGAGTCCGAGCCCGGCCTGACGGCGCTCGGCGAGCGTCTTGTCCGACGGCAGGAACTCCAGCTCCCGGTTGAGCAGGCCGGCCCGCTCCAGCTTGCGCAGCTGGCGCGAGTGGATGTGCAGCATGTCGGCCGCCTGCTCGCGGGCGGCGGCCAGAACCACGTTCTGGTCGTAGTTGTCACGCAGGACCAGCTGGGCCACCTCGCCGGTCATGTCGAGGAAGAGCTGGTTGCGCCGCTTGTCGGTGAGATCCCCCTCCCGGATCGCCCGGTCCAGGAGGATCTTGATGTTGACCTCGTGGTCGGAGGTGTCCACACCGGCGGAGTTGTCGATGAAGTCGGTGTTGATCAGCCCGCCGTTGAGCGCGAACTCTATCCGGGCGAGCTGGGTGAAGCCCAGGTTGCCGCCCTCGCCGATCACCTTGCAGCGCAGCTCGGCGGCGGTGACCCGCAGGCCGTCGTTGGCCTTGTCGCCGACGTCGGCGTTGGACTCGCTCGACGCCCTGACGTAGGTGCCGATGCCGCCGTTCCACAGCAGGTCGACCGGGGCTCGCAGGATGGCGCTGATCAGGTCGGCCGGGGCCAGCGACATCACGTCGTCGTCGAGGCCGAGCACGGCGCGCATCTGCGCGGAGATGGGGATCGACTTGGCCGTACGGGGCCAGACGCCGCCTCCGGTGGAGATCAGCGAGGCGTCGTAGTCGGCCCATGAGCTGCGGGGCAGCGCGAACAGCCGGGCGCGCTCGGCGTAGCTCCGGGCGACGTCCGGGTGGGGGTCGACGAAGACGTGCCGGTGGTCGAACGCCGCGACCAGCCGGATGTGCTGGGAGAGCAGCATGCCGTTACCGAACACGTCACCGGACATGTCGCCGATTCCGGCCACGGTGAAGTCGGTGTTCTGGATGTCGACACCGGTCGTGCGGAAGTGGTACTTGACCGACTCCCAGGCGCCCCGGGCGGTGATGCCCATGGCCTTGTGGTCGTAGCCGATCGAGCCGCCGGAGGCGAAGGCGTCGCCCAGCCAGAAGCCGTACTCCTTGGACACGGCGTTGGCGATGTCGGAGAACGTCGCGGTGCCCTTGTCCGCGGCGACCACCAGGTAGGTGTCGTCCTCGTCGTGCCTGACCACGTCGGCGGGCGGGACGACCTGGCCGTCGACGAGGTTGTCCGTGAGGTCGAGCAGCCCGGAGATGAACATCCGGTAGCAGGCGATGCCCTCGGCCAGGGTGTCCTCCCGCGATCCCGACTTCGGCGGATTTTTGACGACAAAGCCACCCTTGGAGCCGGTGGGAACGATGACGGTGTTTTTCACCATCTGCGCCTTCACCAGCCCGAGCACTTCGGTGCGGAAGTCCTCCATCCGGTCCGACCAGCGCAACCCACCCCGCGCGACCTTGCCGAACCGCAGGTGAACACCCTCGACCCGGGGCGAGTAGACGAACACCTCGAACTTCGGCCGGGGCAGCGGCAGCACGCTGATCGACGGCGAGTCCAGCTTCAGGCTGACGTACGGCTTGCGCTCGCCGCCGACCCGCTGGAAGTAGTTGGTCCGGAGCGTGGCCCCGATCATCTCCAGGTAGGCCCGCAGGATCCGGTCCTCGTCCAGGGAGGCCACCTCGTCCAGGGCCGCGAGGATCTCCTCGTGCAGCGCGTCGGCCAGGTCCGTGCGGACCTCCGCCGGGCGCCGGGGGTTGAGCCTGGCCTCGAACAGGCGCACCAGCAACCGCGCGAGCCGCACGTTGCCCATCAGCACCCGCTCGATGTACTCCTGGCTGAACGTGGTGCCCGCCTGGCGCAGGTACCTGGCGTAGACGCGCAGGATCTCGGCCTGCTCCCAGGTCAGACCGGCGGTCAGGACCAGCCCGTTGAACCCGTCGCTCTCCACCCGCCCGGCCCACAGGGCGCCGAACGCGTCCTGGAAGAGCCGCTTGAACTCGTCCCTGTCCACCTCGGGCGAGGGCGTGTAGCGCAGGCCGAAGTCGTAGATCCAGGCGTCCTTGGTCGCCGGGTCGTTGTCACGGTCGATCTCGTACGGCCGCTCGTCGACCACCTCCACGCCCATCCGCTGGAGCAACGGCAGCACCCTCGACAGGGAGACCGGCGCGCCGAGGCGGTAGAGCTTGAAGCGACGCTCTCCCTCCGAGGCGTCGTAGGGCTCGTAGAGGTTCATCCCGATCTCGTCGGAGGAGCCGGCCAGCGCCTCCAGGCGACGCAGGTCGGCGACCGCCATCCGGGCGGGGAAGTCGGCCTTGTACCCCTCGGGGAACGCCGAGGCGTAGCGGCGGACGAGCCTGGGGGCCTCGTCCTCGGGGCTCAGCTCGGTGATCGCGGTGACCAGGTCGTCCTCCCAGGACCTGGTGGCGGCGGCCAGCCTCGCCTCCAGTTCCTCGACGTTCACCGCGTCGGCGTGCAGCGGCCTGCCGCGCTCGCCACGCACGACCACGTGCAGCCGGGCGAGGGCCGACTCGCCGATCATCGCGCTGTAGTCGAAGGAGGTGCCGCCGAGCGCCCTGAGCAGGATGTCCTGCATCTTGACGCGGATCTTGGTGGTGTAGCGGTCGCGCGGAAGGTAGATCATGCACGAGACGTAACGGCCGTAGTCGTCAGGGCGGAGAAAGACCTTGACCTGCTTGCGCTCGCGGAGTCTGAGCACGCCGAGCGCGATCGGCAGCAGCTGCTCCACCGAGGTCTGGAAGAGCTCGTCCCTGGGGAAGGTCTCCAGGATCTCGATGAGGTCCTTGCCGTCGTGGCTGTCCGCGGTCAGGCCGGCGAGCACGATCACCTCGGCCAGCTTGCGCCGGAGCACCGGGACGCGCGAGATCGACTCGCTGTAGGCCACATGGGTGAAGAGGCCGAGGAAGCGCCGCTCACCGACGACCTCGCCCGAGGCGTCGAAGAGCTTGACGCCCACGTAGTCGAGGTAGGCGGGCCGGTGGACCGTGGCGCGGGTGTTGGCCTTGGTGATGATCAGCATCTGCTGTTTCTCACGGGCCTTGGCGCGCAGCTCGGGAGAGAGCGCGGCGAAGCTGCCGGAGTCGGCACGGTCGTTGCGGAGGATGCCCAGCCCGGTCCCGGGCATCGGGTGCAGCCTGTCGCCCTCCTCGCTCTCCTCCAGGCGGTATTCGCGGTAGCCCAGGAAGGTGAAGTGCCCGTCGGCCAGCCAGCGCATCAGCTCCAGGCTGTCCTCCACCCCGGCGGGGTCGAGGGGCGGCGGGTTGGCCGAGATGTCCTCGGCGGTCCGCAGGGCGAGCGCACGCATCTTGACGAAGTCCTCGACGGCGCCGCGCACGTCCTCCAGGACGCGCTGCAGTTCGGCCTCTATCGACCTGAGCACGGCGGGGTCGGTCTGCCTGTCGATCTCGAAGTGCATCCAGGACTCGGCGAGCATCTGCCCGGTGACGTCCTCCTGGCCGCGTCCGAGCAGCTTGCCGGTCATGTCCCTGCGCACCCGCATCTGCGGGTGGATGACCAGGTGGGTGCCGATGTCGTGGCGGTCGAGCTCCATCGTCACCGAGTCGACGAGGAAGGGCATGTCATCGGTGACGATCTCCACGATGGAGGACCCGGGGTCCCAGCCGTGCTCCTCCAGGCTCGGCGTGTAGGCCCGGACCAGGGCTCGGCCCTGGGGGCGCTCCCTGGCGAGCTGCCGCTGGGCGATCGCCGGGCCGTACAGATCGACCGGATTCCGGCTCAGCAGGTCCTCCGGGGCGACATGCCGGTAGTAGAGCCGCAGAAAGGCGAGCGCCTCCTCCACGCCCACGTGGTCGCTGCCAGGTGTGTGCGCGCACGTCTCGGCGGCACTCCTCAGCAGCTCGTCCTTGGCCTCGTCGAGCGGCATGTCGCTCTCACTCCTTTGTGAGGGATTTTGCACATTTTGATGAGGAACCATGTTGAAACTCATGATTCCCGCCAGGGAGAAAGTGATGTCTCCGCACCCGCGTTCCGGTGTGCGGCGCCCTCTTCGGGCCGCCCCTTCCCGGTCACGCTCCCCGTTCGGAGACCCGGGGCGCGGAACGCCCGCCACACGGTGGCCGTCTCGTCACGGGTGGGTGGGGTTCCGGCCGATCGCCTCGGCTCGTCATGTGAGCCGAGATCTCTCACCGTCGCCCGCGGAGAACGGAAGGTCTCCGGGCCGGAGACGACGGGCTCTCCCTGGGAGATGGCGGTAGGACAATCATCCCACAGGGTCGCCTCGGCGAGGCTACGGCGCAGCCGGGCGAGTCGGGGCTCGCTCCCTGCACCTCGCCCGGCGGGCGGGGCCGTCCAGCCCGCACTCCGCCCATCGGGCTTGGCCCGTGGCACGACACCTCCAGTGGCCCTTTGTCCCGATCCTCGTTGACCGGGGCACACCACCGTTACTGATATCACCCGAAAACCGGCCAAACGTCAATGTGACGTTCGACCGTCGTCCATGGAGTTGGAGCGGTCCCGCCGGACCACATCGAGGAATCCGGGAACCTCGCTCAGTTCCCGGAGCTCGATCTGGCACTCCTCGCACGTCATGAGGTGACGTTGGAACGCCTCGTGGTCCTCTTCGTCGAGCACCCCGAGGGCGTACGCCGCCACGTCATGATGCGGGGAGGGGAACATCAGCTCGCGACACCTCTCTCCTTCAGAACCTTTCGGAGAGCCCGGATCCCGTAGTAGAGCCGGGACTTGACCGTACCCGGCGGTATCCCGAGGATTTCCGCCGCCTCGTTAATCGTACGGTCCCGTAGGTAAGTCTGCTCGATGACTTCACGGTGTTCTGGGGACAGTTCTCGCAACGCCTCGGCGACGATCATCGCCTCCAGCGCGCGATCGGCTCCGTCGGGAACCGGCACAGCGTTCGCGTCGGCGGGTTCGACCTCCTGTGGTCTGGTCCCTCGCCTGCGACGACCGTCGATGACGATACGGCGGGCGACGGTGAGGAGCCAGGCCCACAACAGACCCGGCTCTCGTTGCAACCTCTCTGCGTTACGCCAGGCTCGGACGAGCGTCTCCTGGACGACGTCCTCCGCCCATTGCAGGTCGTTGCCTGTGGCCTTGCGCACATGACGGAGCAAGGGGACACCGAACTCCCGATACAGGTCCTCTACCAGGACGACATCGGTGTCCGTGCTCTCGAACCGACTGTCGAGTTGACGACGCACGGGCACATCTTTACACCTTCGTTATCAGTCACGTCTGCAACTCCTGCAACTCCGGTCATTTCTAACTATCTACTCACTTCCCATGAACCGGCCCGGGTGATACCGCGTACCTCCCCCCAAGTGCGCCCGCATCGGCGGGCCTCGGGGAAAGGAAACGACATGGCAGTGCGGCACATCCCGTGGCCGGTCGGAACTGTCCTCCTCCTGGCGTACCCGGTCCTCCCCGGGCCGGGCACCGAGAAGGCCCTGGTGAAGGCCGGTATCTGAGAGCGGAACCGGGCCATGTTCAGATCACTGTTCCGCCGCTTCAAGAACGGCGAACCCCTGCTGTTCGGGGTCTTCATCGCGGTCGCCGCGGTGGCGGTCGTCCTGATCACCCCACCCGGCGGCACCGCTTCCCTGGCCACCGAGGGCTGGACCCAGACCCCGCAGGGGCCCCTGGGACCGGCCGACCGCGACCTGCTGGTCAAGGTCCGCCTGGCCGGGCTCTGGGAGATTCCCAGCGGCCGGCAGGCCCAGCAGCGGGCCGCGGGCAAGCGGGTGAAGGAGGTCGGCATGCACCTGATGACCGACCACCTCAAGCTCGACGAGGAGGTTCGCGCCCTCGCCGCCAAGCTGAACGTGCCGCTGCCCAGCCGGCCCAACGCCGACCAGCAGTCCTGGATGGCGCAGCTGGCGGCGGTGAACGCCGGCGCCGAGTACGACCTGCTGTTCACCCGGCTGCTGCGGCAGGCCCACGGCAAGGTCTTCACGGTGGTCGCCGCGGTACGCGCGGGCACCCGCAACGACCTGGTCCGGCCATTCGCCCAGCGGGCGGTGGAGGTGGTCATGAAGCACATGACCCTGCTGGAGAGCACGGGGCTGGTCGACTACTCGACCCTGCCGGAACCCCCCGCGCCCTCGCCACCGCCCGTCACAGCCGCTCTCGACACACCTGTGAGGAGAGAACACGCATGAAACGCATGAAACGCTCGCTCGTCTCCCTGTCAGCGCTGGCGCTCGCCGCCGGCACGCTCACCACCGTCACGTTCACGGCGGCGCGCACGGCCCCCGCCTACGCCGACCACTGCGATCCCGCCGAGCAGGGCCAGAACCAGCGGAGCCGACAGAACCAGGCGCCCCCCACGCAGGACGCCCCGGCCGAGAATCCGCCGGCCCAGGACCAGCCCGCGCAGAACCCTCCAGCCCAGGACCAACCCGCCCAGGACCAACCGGCACAGGACCAGCCCCCGCAAGATCAGCCGGCTCAGAACCCGCCGGCGCAGGACCAGCCCGCCCAGGACCAGGCCGCCGACGCGCCCCCCGCGGCCGGAAGCCTCATTCAGGCGGCTCCCACGCCGCCGGCCGCCCCCGAGGAGTCCGTCGACCGGCAGACCGCCCAGAACAACATCGACTCCCGCCGCAGGCAGCCCACGCAGGCCCCCACTCAGGCGCCCACTCAGGCGCCCACCGATGCCCCGCCGGCCGACGCGCCCACGGACGCTCCCCCCGGCCAGACCCCCGCTCCCCCGCAGGACGAGCAGGAGTGCGCCGACCTCGGGCCGTTCCCCGAGGACTTCATAGACATCCGGCAGGTCCAGCGGAACCTCCAGGACGTCAGGACCCGGCGCGGCGGCTCGGGCGGCACCTTCACCTCCCGGTGCGGCAGGAACGAGAACGGCCACCGCAACCCGGACAACTTCATCGTGGCCCCGGGGGTGAGCAACGGCGCCCACCACATCCACGACTACGTCGGAAACCTGTCGACCGACGCCTTCAGCACCGACCAGTCCCTGGCCGCGGCGGGCACCACGTGCGCGCTCGGCGACCGCTCGACCTACTTCTGGCCGGTCCTGCGCGACCGCACGTCCGACGCCAACGCCACCGACCCGGACGGCAACGTCGGCACCATCCTGCGGGCCCGCCAGGTGAGCCTGCAGTTCCGCGGCAACCCGGTGGCCAGGGTGACCGCCATGCCGCGCTTCATCAGGATGATCACCGGTGACGCCAAGGCCGCCACGAACGGCGGTGCGAACGCCCTGGCCAAGTGGACCTGCACCGGGTTCACCAACCGGATCACCACCAAGTACCCGCTCTGCCCCCGAGGCAGCCTGCTCGTGCGGATCCTGGACTTCCCCAGCTGCTGGGACGGCCAGAACACGGACAGCGCCAACCACCGCACGCACGTGCTGTTCCCCGACGCGGGCGGCGCCTGCCCGTCCGGTACCAGGCCGATCCCGCAGCTGCGGATGACCCTGGTCTACTCCACCCCGCGTACGGCCTCCTTCGCGCTGGACGCCTTCCCCGAGCAGCGCCACAGCCCCGTCACCGACCACGCCGACTTCGCGAACGTGATGCCCGACCGGCTCATGAGGTTCGCCGTCGACTGCATCAACCGGGGGCGTCGCTGCTGACGATGTCCCCCGGAGTCCCCCGGAGTCCCCCGGCGTCCCCCGGAGCCGCCGCTCCCCGTCTCCGCGCCTCTTCCACACCCCCGCGGAGGCCGGGGAGCGGCATCTCGCAGTACCAGAGTCCATCTCCCTCGCACGCAGACGTCGTCGAGCCGCTTCGCAGACAGGAGCAACAGGTGGGTAACAGACGGACTCCGCGACACACCCGCTCGGAGGCCGGGACAGGTCTCGACCGAAGACCCGCCAGGATCGGTCTCGGTGCCACGATCACGGTCTCCGTGGTCGGCCTGCTCATGCTCGGGCGGACCGGGCCCGGCATGGAGATGGCCGCGACCGTCCGTGGGGTCTTCTCGTTCTTCGGGGGCGTGATCGCCCTCGTGTCGTTCACCGCGACCGTGGCACTCGGCCTGCTATCGGCCGACCGGATCGTGCTGCCCGTCCCGGGCCGGATCCGCTCCCAGTTCGTGCACCGGGCCACCGCCATGATCGGTATGGGCTCCCTGGGCATCCACGTCATCATGAAGATCATCGAAAGCAGGACCTCCCCCGCCTCCGCCGTGGTCCCGCTGGCCGCCGGCGGCCAGGGGCTGTACGTCGGTTTCGGCGCCATCGCCTCCGACCTGATGATCCTCGTCTTCCTCACCGGGGTCGCCCGGGCCAGGTTCGCGGAGAACAACAGGCCGTGGCTCTGGCGGCTGCTGCACGGCTCCGCCTACCTGGCGTGGCCGCTGGCGGTCCTGCACGGGCTGACCGCGGGCCGCCGTCCCGCCGAGTGGGTGACCTGGAGCTACGTGATCTGCCTGGTCGCGGTGGGCGCGGCCCTGCTGATCAGGGTGATCTCCGAGCTGCAGCCCGGGCGGATCCCGGTACGCGAGGAGGCCGCCGTGGAGGCGCCCGCCGCCGTGGAGCTGACCCCGCCCACGAGCATCATCGGCCGCATCCCGCGCCAGGTGCGCGAGAACCCACCGGAGCTTCGCCGCATCGGAGGCGTTGGATGATCCCTTACCGCGTTCCCCCGGTCCGGCAGCTGGGGCCGGCCCGGCTGACCGCCGGGCTGGAGGACTGCCGCAGGATGGACCTCGCGGCCCACCGCGACATGCACGGCACGGCGCCCGGCATGTCCGGCGAGGAGCTGGCGGCGCTGGCCGACGAGGTGGACATGCGCGGGCGGGGCGGGGCCGCCTTCCCCTTCGCCCGCAAGGTCCGCGCGGTGATGGACAAGAAGCCGGAGAAGATCGTCCTGGTCAACGCGGCCGAGGGCGAGCCGGCCAGCAGCAAGGACACGATGCTGCTCACCAGAACCCCCCACCTGGTCATCGAGGGTGCGCTGCTCGCGGCGGGCGCGATCGGCGCCAAGCAGGTCGTGATCGCGACGGTCGAGGGCGGCATGGGCCAGACCTCCGTCACCGCCGCGGTCGAGGAGCGGGGCATCGGCGACCAGGTCCGGGTGGCCGGCATCGTCGAACGGTTCATCTCCGGCGAGGGCGGCGCCCTGGTCAGGTCGGTGAACGGGCAGGTCGGAGAGCCGCCGGGCCGTAAGGTCAGGGCCGTCGAGAGCGGGGTGAACGGGCTGCCCACCCTGCTGTCCAACGCCGAGACCTACGCCCAGCTCGCGGTCCTCGCGACCCTGGGCGCCGAGCGGTACGCCGACGTCGGCACGGCGCGCGAGCCCGGCACGGTGCTGCTCACCGTGGGAGGTTCGGCCAAGGCCCCGGCCGTCGTCGAGGTCGCGACCGGCACACCGCTCTACGCCGTCCTGAACGCCTGCCAGGCCTCCACCGGCGACGGCGTGCTGGTCGGCGGCTACCACGGCGCGTGGCTCCACGCGGACGCCGCGGCCGTGGCGACCGTCTCCCGGCAGGGCATCGCCGAGGCGGGCGGCCGGCTCGGCGCCGGGATCATCGTGCCGCTCGGCGGGGAGAGCTGCCCGCTGGGCGAGACGGTCAGGGTGGCGAGATACCTGGCCGCCCAGTCGTCGGGGCAGTGCGGTCCGTGCCGTCTCGGCCTCCCGGGCGTCGCGCAGTCGATGGCCGAGGTCATGGGCGGCTCCGCCGCCGCCCTGGACGAGCTGCGCGCCAGGGCGGCGAGCGTCAAGGGCAGGGGCGCGTGCTTCCACCCCGACGGTACGGCCAGGTTCGTGCTGTCGGCGCTGGACGCCTTCCCCGACGACATCGAGGCACACCTCCTGCACGGCACCTGCGGGCGCCCGGTGCACGGCGTGCTCCCCCTGCCCCCGCAGGAGAACGAGCCCGAGGTGAAGCTGACCGTGGACTGGACCCGCTGCCAGGGCCACGGCCTGTGCGCCCGGCTCGCCCCCGACCTCGTCCGGCTCGACGAGCACGGCTACCCGGTGTTCGGCCGCGACACCGTACCCGCCCAGTTCCGGCGGATGGCCCGCAGGGCCGTCGAGATGTGCCCCGCCCTCGCACTGCGCGTGGTGCAGGGGACCTGACCCCGTCGAGACCCGTCGCACGAACGGTGATGCGAATGTGACCAACCAGGTGACGGATGCGGTCGTCCTATCGGGTAGTCGACACGGAACCTCGGGGAGAACGCATGCGGACCGCTCCTGACAGGCGGGCATTCCTTCGTACCGGCGGCCTGGCCGCTCTGGCACTGGGCGCTCAGGGCACACCCGCCCTGGGCGCCACCGGCGTGACCGGCCGGGACACCACGGGCGCCGCGAGCGGCCCACGCCCCGCTGACTGGCGGGCCCTGGCCGACGGGCTGGCCGGCAAGGTCATCCGGCCTGGCGACGCCTCGTACGACAGCGCACGCCGGCTGTTCAACCCCACCTTCGACGCGGTGCGGCCCGCGGGCGTGGCCTACTGCGCCACCCCCTCCGACGTCGCCGAGTGCGTCGGCTTCGCGCGCCGGCTGAACGTGCCGCTGGCCGTGCGGTCCGGCGGGCACTCCTACGCGGGCTGGTCAACCGGGACCGGCCTGGTCCTGGACGTGTCCCGGATGAGCAAGGTGAGCCACACCGCCGGGCGGGCGAGGGTCGGGGCGGGCGCCAAGCTGATCGACGTCTACGACAGGCTCGCCGCGAGCGGGGTCAGCATCCCCGCCGGGACCTGCGCCACGGTCGGGGTGAGCGGGCTGGCCCTGGGCGGCGGCATCGGCGTGGTCTCCAGGAAGTACGGCCTGACCTGCGACGTGATGGAGTCCGTCCAGATCGTCACGGCCGATGGACAGTTGCTGACCTGCGACGCGAACCACAACGCCGACCTGTACTGGGCCTCCCGGGGCGGCGGCGGGGGCAACCTCGGCGTGGCGGTCTCCTTCGAGTTCCGGACCCACCCGGCCCGCGAGGTCACGGTGTTCTTCCTGCACTGGCCGTGGTCGAAGGCGGCCAGGGCGCTGCGCGCCTGGCAGGCGTGGGGCCCCTCGGCCCCGGACGCCCTGTGGTCGGGCATGCACCTCAGCCGCGACGGCGGGATGGACGTGCAGGTCGTCGGGCTCTACCTCGGCGGCAGGGCCGACTGCGAGCGGCTGCTCGACCGGCTGGCCGACGCGGCCGGGTCGCCCTCGTCGAGCTACGTCCGGCAGACCTCCTACCGCCAGGCCATGCTGACCATGGCGGGTTGCGGCTCGCTCTCGGTCACCCAGTGCCACCTGGGCGGGTCCCTGCCGGGGCAGACCAGGGGCGGGCGGCTGTCCAGGGACACCTTCACCGCCAAGTCGCACATGGCCTACCGCCCGCTCTCCGAGGCCGGGGCCGGGGCCCTGGTCGCCCAGGTCGCCCGCCCCGGCAACCACACCGTGCTGCTGGACGCCCTCGGCGGCGCCGTCGCCCGGGTCCGCCCCGACGCCACCGCCTTCCCGCACCGGGCCGCCCTCTACAGCGTGCAGTACTACGCCCACCGCGCCGGAGCGGCCGCCTGGGCCAGGACCGCGCACGCGGCGATGCGACCCCACTTCGGCGACCACGCCTACGTCAACTACATCGACCCCGAGCTCGGTGGCTGGCGCGCGGCCTACTACGGAGCGAACGCCACCAGGCTCGCCCAGATCAAGGCCGCCCGCGACCCGGGCCGGCTGTTCCGGCTCCCCCAGGGGATCTGATCCCGGGGGCCGCTCCTTTGATCGGCGAGCCCCACCCCGAGACATCGTCCCCCGGGCCGGATACGGTGTGGCGACCGGCTCGGGAGGCACAGTGGCGGCGGCAGCGGCGCGCATCGCGTGGTCATGGTGCGCCCTGACCCTGGTGCTGACCGCGCTCGGCGTCGTCCTGGCCGTTCTCAACGGGACGGATCCGCTCACCCTGTCCCATCTGCTGTTCGTGGCGGCCTGCGCGCTGGCGGGCGGCCTCATCGGCTCGCGCCGTCCCGAGCACGGGGTGGGCCGGCTGTTGACGGTGAGCGCGTTCTGCTTCGCGCTCATGGAGTTCTGCGGGCAGTACGCGATCCTCGGTCTCGTCACCCGTCCCGGGCTGCCCCTGGCCGAAGCCCTGGCCTGGCCGCAGACCTGGCTCTGGGTGCCGGCGAACCTGTCGGCCTGCCTGATCCCGCTGTTCTTCCCCGATGGGCGGCTGTCCTCGGCGGGAGCACGCCGGCTGGTGATCGGCGCCACCGCCGCGGGAGCGGTGGCCATGGTGGCCGGCGCGTTCCGGCCCGGTGAGAACAGCCAGGTCGCCGAGGGCAGCGGCGTGGTCAACCCGCTCGGGGTGACCGCTCTCGCGGACGCGGCACCGGTGGTGGAGACGGCGATGACCGCCCTGCTCGCCGTGGTGTTCTTCGCGGGCGCGCTGGGGCTGGGCGTGCGGGCTCTTCGGAGCGGCGGCCGGGAGCGCCGCCAGGTCGCCTGGCTGGTCTACGCGGTCGGTATCGAGGTGGTGGTCGTCGCGGCCAGGTTGGCGGCCGGGCTGACCGACGACGTCCCCGGCTCCATCTGGCCCATGACCAACACCTCGTGGGAGCTGGTCGGCGGAGTCGGCGTGACCCTCCTGCCGGTCGCCATCTGCGTCGCGATCCTGCGCCACCGGCTCTTCGACATCGACCTGGTGATCAACCGGACGCTGGTCTACGCGCTGCTGTCGGGATGCGTGACCGGCGGGTACGTGCTCGTGGTCGGCTACCTCGGCGCGCTCTTCCCCACCGGGGACCTGCCGATCTCGATCCTGGCCGCCGGGCTCGTGGCCCTCGCCTTCGCGCCGCTGCGGGAACGGCTGCAGGGCTGGGTCAACCTGCTGACGTACGGGGAGCGCGACGATCCGTACGCGGCGCTCACCCGCCTGGGCCGCAGGCTGGAGAGCACCGCCGAGCCGGGCACCGTGCTGCCGGGGGTCGCCCGGTCGGTCGCCGAGGCGCTGCGCCTGCCGTACGCGGCGGTCGAGACGGCCGGGGGCACGCGGTACGCGTCCGGCACGCCCGGCGGGGAGCTCCTGCGGCTGCCACTGACGCACAACGGCGAGCGGGCCGGTGACCTCATCCTGTCGCCCAGGCCGGGAGAGAGCGAGTTCGGCCCCCGCGACCTGCGCGTCCTCGGCGACCTGGCCAGGCAGATCGCGGTGGCCGTGCACGCCGTACGGCTCTCCGCCGACCTGCGGCGCTCGCGGGAGCGGCTGGTGATGGCCCGCGAGGAGGAGCGGCGCAGGCTGAGGCGCGATCTGCACGACGGGCTCGGGCCCACGCTGGCCGCGCTGACCATGCGTGCCGAGGCCGTGCACGACCTGGTCGAGGACGAGCACGCGCGGCGGCTGCTGGCCGAGATCGCCTCCGACGCCGAGGCCGCGGTGGCCGATGTGCGGACCCTGGTGGACGGCCTGCGCCCACCCGCGCTGGACTCCCTGGGGCTGCTCGGCGCGCTCCGCGCCCACACGATCCGGCAGCCGTCCGGCCTGCGGGTGGCCCTGCGCGCCCCGGACGACCTGCCGCCGCTACCGGCCGCCACCGAGGTCGCCGCCTACCGGATCGCGTCCGAGGCGCTGGCCAACGTGCGCAGGCACGCCGGAGCGACCCGCGCGGAGCTGCGAATCGAGGTGGTGGACGGCACGCTGAGGCTGGAGGTATCCGACGACGGCCGGGGGATGCGCCAGGAGGCGCCCGTCCCCGACGGCCCCCAAGAGCCGGGCCGCGCGGGGGTCGGGCTGGCGTCGATGTGGGAGCGTGCCGTGGAGTTGGGCGGATCGTGCGTGTTCGAGGAGCATCCGGGAGGCGGGACCCTTGTCAGGGTCGTGCTGCCGGCGGCCGAGGAAGGAGGCGGTGGTGGTGATCCGGATCCTGCTGGTTGACGACCATCCGGGTTTTCGCGCGGGGCTGCGGACCCTGCTGTCGACGACCGAGGGCATCGAAATCGCCGACGAGGCGGCCAGCGGCGAGCAGGCGCTGGCCCTGGTCGGGCGGGCGCAGCCCGACGTGGTCCTGATGGACCTGGCGATGCCGGGGATGGGCGGGGTCGCGGCCACCGAGCGGCTCACCCACGACCACCCGCACATCCGGGTGGTCGTGCTCAGCATGTCGGACGACGACGACTCGGTGTTCGCGGCCATGCGGGCCGGCGCCAGGGGCTACGTTCTCAAGGGCGCGAGGAAGGCGGAGATCGTCCGGTCCGTGCAGGCGGTGGCCGAGGGCGAGGCCATCTTCGGCCCGGCCATCGCCACCCGGCTGGCGAGCTACTTCGGCGAGCAGGGGCGCGAGCAGGGGCGGGAGGAGGCGCTGCCCGAGCTGACCAGACGGGAGCGGGAGATCCTCGGCCTGGTCGCCGAGCATCTGACGAACCCGCAGATCGCCGCCAGGCTCGGGCTGAGCCAGAAGACCGTGCGCAATCACGTGTCGGCCGTCTTCACCAAGCTCCAGGTGGCGGACCGGGCACAGGCGATCATGCGCGCGCGGGAAGCGGGGTTGTGACCTGCCCACTCCACTCGGCGTCCGGCATCCGCAGCACACGCAGCGCGATCCAGCCGTACGCGGCCAGGTGGAACAGGGCGCCCGTAGCCTGTACGGCCGGTGCCTGGTCGATGGCCAGGAAGGGGACCAGCGTTCCCGCGAACGCGACGACCGGCACCCACCAGGGGGCGACCCTGACCGCGGCCAGCGCGATGAGCAGGGTGAACAGCCCGACGTGGGCGAGGAAGCCGGGCAGCAGCATGCCGTACAGGAATCCCCAGAGCTCGCCGGCCCGGGCCGTGACCGCCTCCGCCTGCGCGTCGGGCAGTATCTGGGCCAGGGCCAGGTCGTAGAAGTCGGTGGTGAAGAGCGTCAGCGCGTGCCCGCAGCCGATCAGGCCGATCGCGGCCCCCAGGTTGCTCGTCCTCGGGGCGCGCCCGCGCAGCAGGTGGGCCAGGGCGAAGGTCACCGGGATGAGGGCGAGCGCGGCCCACAGGTAGAGAAGCGCGCTGACCTGCACCGTCGTCGCGTTCTCCCGGAAGACCGCGGGGGCGTGGCTTCTTCCCGGCGGCGAGGTGAGGAAGGCGAGAAACTCCAGCAGCGGCCAGGCGAGCAGGGCGATGCCGGCGACGATCCGGCGGAACGAATCAGGATTTTTCATCACCTGGACAGCGAACCCGGACCCCGTCCCAGGCCGCCTGGGCCGATGCCCCCGATCCCCGGGAGGAATGTCCCCGCAGCCCGGGATCACCCCGCCACGTCCCGCGGGGCGCATCTCGGCGGCCTCCGCGGTTCGGGCGGCGCCCGGGAAGGCCGGTCCTCGGGCCCGTGCCCGAGGAAACCGTGCTCAAGGAAACCGTGCCCGGTGACGTGGCGGGGCGGGGCGGTCAGCGCCGCGCGGTGTCGGCCTCCGGGACGAAGTGGGAGAGGACCTCGGGGTTGGCCATGGCGTCGAGATTGGCGGCCTTCTCCGGGGGGACACCGAGGAGGATCTTGCGGATCGGGACCTCCAGCTTCTTGCCGCTGAGGGTGCGGGGGATGCCGGGGACCTCGATGATCTCGTTCGGCACATGGCGCGGGGAGAGCCTCTCCCTGAGCTCCCGGCGCAGGCGCATGACCAGGTCGTCCCGGAGCGTCTCCCCCTCGGCCATGGTGACGTACAGCAGCAGGCGGCCCTCCTGCCCGAGCTGGCCGGTGTCGATCACCAGGCTGTCGGCGATCTCCTCGAAACCTTCCACCACGCGGTAGAACTCGCTGGTGCCCATCCGCACCCCGCCCCGGTTCAGTGTCGAGTCGGAGCGGCCGTAGATCACCGAGCCGCCGTCAGGAAGGATCTTGATCCAGTCACCGTGCCGCCAGACCCCGGGGTACTCGGAGAAGTAACTGTCGCGGTAGCGCGACCCGTCCGGGTCGTTCCAGAACATCACCGGCATCGACGGCATCGGCAGGGTCACCACCAGCTCGCCGACCTCGCCGATCACCGACCTGCCCGACGGATCGAAGGACTCCACCTTCGCTCCCAGGCAGCGGCAGGGGATCACGCCCGCCCGGACCGGGAGCAGCGGGACCGCGCCGACGAAACCGGTGCACACGTCGGTGCCCCCGGAGAACGAACCGAGCTGCACGTCCGGCAGCGCGTCGTGCACCCAGCCGAACCCCTCGGGCGGCAGCGGCGAGCCGGTGGAACCGAGCCCCCGCAGCCGGTCGAGGCCCGACGGCTTGAGGCCGGCCTTCATGGACGCGATCACGTACGGAGCGCCCGTACCGAAGTAGGTGACCCCCTCCTCGGCGGCCAGCCGCCAGAGCGCGTCGGTCTGGGGGTAGGTCGCCGCCCCGTCGTAGAGCACCACGGTCGAGCCGACCAGCAGTCCGCCGACGAGGTAGTTCCACATCATCCAGCCGGTGGTGGTGTACCAGAAGAAGACGTCGTCCTCACCCAGGTCCTGGTGGAAGGAGGTCGCCTTGAGGTGTTCGAGCACCACACCGCCGTGGCCGTGCACGATCGGCTTGGGCAGCCCGGTGGTGCCCGAGGAGTAGACGATCCAGAGCGGGTGCCCGAACGGCACCGGCTCGAAGTCGAGCGGCCCCGCGACGGAGCGCAGCTCCGCCCAGCTCACCGTACGGACCCCGGCCCCGGGCCCCGGAGCGTCCGCCGCGCCGGAACCGCCGGGAATGTCCGCGCCCGGCGTACTCCGCGCGCCCCGCACGTCCTCGGCCGAGATCCGGACCCGCGCCACCAGCGTCGGCAGCCTGGCCGCGATGTCGTCGACGACCGCGCTTCGGTCGAAGCTCCTGCCGTTGTAGTCGTAGCCGTCGACCGCGACGAGCACCTTCGGCTCGATCTGGGTGAAACGGTCGATCACGCTGGACGCCCCGAAGTCGGGCGAGCAGGAGGACCAAACGGCTCCCAGGGAGGCGGTCGCCAGGAAGGCGATCAGCGCCTCGGGGACGTTCGGTACGTAGGCCGCGACCCGGTCGCCCCGTCCGACACCCAGCGCCGCCAGGCCCGCGCGGACCCGTGCCACCTCCTCGGCCAGCTCGCCCCTGGTGAACGTCCGCCGCCCGCCCGCCTCGTCGCGGGCGACCACCGCGAGCCGCCCGGGGTCGGAGGCGGCCCCGCGCAGCGCGTTGGCCGCGTAGTTCACCGTCGACCCGGCGAACCATTCCGTGCCGGGCATCTCCCCCGACAGGACCGGCCCGTCACCGCGCTCCCCCACGACCTCGAAGTAGTCCCAGATCGACGTCCAGAACTCGGCCGGGGCGTCAACCGACCACTGCCACAGCGACTCGTAGTCACCGGCCCGGCCCAGCCACTCCGCATAACGGGTGACCTTCGCGTTCCTCACAACCTCCGGGGAGGGCTCCCAGAGCAGCGCACCTTCCTCAACCATGGCCCTATCCTCTCGGCGCCCCAACCGAATGTCATCCCCAGGGTTCACATATCGCCCCGGCACACCGTGTGGACCGGCCACACACGCCCTCGCCACCACCCCTGGGAAACAGGCCACCACCAGCACCGATATCCATTCGGCTATCGGTCTCCCCCTGTCCCAAATATTGGACATAAGGGACAACTCTCTGGTCTTCTCTGTCCCCGACGACGAAGGGCGACCACTGCCATGAGGCTGAGACACCTGGCCACCGCGACCGCGCTGGTGCTGGCGGCCGCGAGCGCGGGCACTGTATGGGCACTGCACACCGAAGGCTCGCCCGAGGAGACCGCGGAGATGTTCCTGACCGCGTGGGGCCGGCAGGACTACCCGGCGATGCGTGCGCTGACCGTCGAGCCGCCGGACGACTTCGAGCGCTGGTACCGGCGTTTCCGTACCGACCTGAAGCTGACGGGGGCCGCCTTCAGCGTCCTGGGAGACGCCCGGGACGGCGAGCCCGCCACCGTCGGGTTCCGCGCGACGCTGGAGGGGCCCGTGAACTGGGCCTACGAGGGGTCACTGAGACTGGTCGAGCACGAGCGCACCTGGCGGGTGGAGTGGAGCCCGACCGCCGTCCACCCCAGGCTCGGAACGGGCCTGCGGATCAAGACCATGCTGGTCAAGGCCGAGCCGCGGAAGCTGGAACCCGAGATCCTGCGGGCACTGCGCACGCTGATGCCCGCGGTGGTGGTGGAGGGCACCGCGAGCGCGGTCCCCTTCCCCTCCGGCACGGCGGGCAAGACCGGGACCGCGGAGTTCGGCTCGGGCAAGGAACCGCCGTCGCACGCCTGGTTCATCGGCTACCGGGGAGACCTGGCGTTCTCCATCGTGGTGGAGGGCGGCGGCGCCGGCTCCACGGTGGCCGCCCCCATCGCGAGCCGCTTCCTGACCGGCCTCCCGCAGCGGTGACCTTCACCCGCGGGCCGCTCCCGCCCTCCGGCACGCGAAGGTAGTCGATCACCGTTTGGCGTCATCCGTGCCCGGCGGCGGTGTTCGATCGGAGGATGGGGCACATGACGGATCAGCGAAGGTCGTCGCGTGAGAAGCCGCCGGTAGCGGTCTCCGCCGTGGTGGCCGACTTCACCGCCCGGCCGCCGGTGCGTGAGCAGATCGTCGAGGGCGCCGTCCCCGCACCTCCGACGGGGTTTCAGGTGCGCGAGGATCTGCTGGCGCAACTCGCCGCCACGGAGGCGGTGTGCGCGCTGACCGGCGCTCCGGGGGTGGGCAAAACGCTGCTGGCCGCCTCGTACGCGTGGGCCTGCCAGGCGGCGGGGTGGCCGGTGGTGGCCTGGATTCCCGCCGCGACCACCGATCAGATCCTCACCGGGCTGGAGGACCTCGCCCATCGGCTGGGGGTGCGCGTCCCCGTTGACACCATCGAGAGTGCCTCGGACAAGGCGAAGGCGTGGCTGTCGGGGACGCATCAGCCGTGCCTGGTGGTGTTCGACGGCGCCACCGACATCCAGGCGGTGCGGCGCTGGTGTCCGGCCGGCGGAGCGGCCCGGGTGGTGATCACCTCCCGCGACCGTGCCTTCGGGGATCACTACGCCTCGATGGAGGTGGACGCCTTCACCCCGGCCCAGGCGGTGGCGTTCCTGGCCGGCCGCACCGGCCTGGCCGATGAGGACGCGGCCGCCGAGCTGGCCGAGGAGCTGGGGTGTCTGCCGCTGGCGCTGGCCCAGGCGGGCGCGGTCATCGCCCGGGAGAAGACCGGCTACCGCGGCTACCTGCGCTCGCTGCGCGATCTGTCCCCGGATCGGCACCCGGCCCCCCTGGAGGGCGAGGAGTATCCGGCCTGGGCCGCGCGGACGATCCTCGTGTCGCTCGGCCACGCCGAGGAGACCGTCGCGGGCGCCCGCCCGGTGCTGGAGAGGCTGGCGGTGCTGTCTTCGTTCGGCGTGGCCAGGTCGCTGCTGCCCGGTGGTGCGGAACCCGAGGAGCGATCGGGCATCGACGAGCTGCTGTCCGGGTTGGCCGACACCTCGCTGATCACCTTCAGCGACGATGGCCGGGTGGTGCTGATGCACGGCCTGATCCAGCGAGTGCTGCGCGAACGCGCCCGGCACGACGGCCGCCTGGGGCAGGTGCTGGCCGATGCCGTCGGCCCGCTGCGCGCGTTGAACGACCTGATCAACGAGGAGACCACGCCCTGGAAAGCCAGGGGCATGGCGAAGTCCCTGCGGGAACACATCGGTGTCCTCTATGCCACCGCCTCCCCCGTCGGCCTCCTGACGCCTGACCTGCTGCTGCTGCGCGGCTGGTCCGGCGACTACCTGCGGGAGATGGGCGACCTGTCCCGCGCCATCACCCTGCATGAGGTGACACTGGCCGAATCCGAGCGGCTGCTGGGCACCGACCACCCCGCCACCCTGGGCAGCCGCCACGACCTCGCCTGCAGCTATCAGGCGGCGGAGCGGACGCAGGAGACCATCGCCCTGTTCGAGCAGGTCCTGGCCGAACGGGAGCGGGTGCTGGGGGTCGACCACCTCGACACCCTGACCAGCCGCCAGGTCCTTGCCTACACCTACCAGTGGGGAGAACGGACTCAGGAGGCCATCACCCTGTATGAGCGGGCTGTGGCCGACTGCGAGCGGGTGCTGGGCAGCGACCACCATCTCACCCTGGGCACCCGCCATGACCTCGCCGACACCTATCGGGCTGCGGGGCGTACGCGGGAGGCCATCACCCTGTTCGAGCAGGTCCTGGCCGACTGCGAGCGGGTGCTGGGCACCGACCACCACATCAGCCTGGCCAGTCGCCACAACCTCGCCGACGCCCATCAGCTGGAGGGGCGGCCACAGAAGGCCGTCACCCTGTACGAGCAGCTCCTGCCCGACTGCGAGCGAGCGCTTGGCCGCGACCACCTCCTCACCTTGACCACCCGCGGCAACCTCTCCGGCGCCTATCGGGCGGCGGGGCGGACACAGAGGGCCATCACCTCGTATGAGGCGATGCTGACCGACTGCGAGCGGCTGCTGGACGCCGATGCTCCCCTCACCCTGACCGGCCGCCACAACCTCGCCGAGATTTACCTGGAGGCGGGTCGGCTGCGGGAGGCCATCGCCCTGTACGAGCGGGTCGTGGCCGAACGGGAACGGGCACTGGGCGCCGACCACCTTGACACCCTGACCAGCCGCCACCACCTCGCCTGCACCCACGACTCGGCGGGACGGACACGAGAGGCCATCGCCATGTTCAAGCAGGTCCTGGCCGACTGCGAGCGGGTGCTGGGCGCCGACCATCCGAACACGCGGGCGGCCCGGGAGAGCATTGACAATGTCCGCTCCTTCTTGCCGAGGTGGCGACGCCTGATCGGCCGGTGAGCCCGAGGTGGCCGGCAAGGGGGTAGGGGAAGACAGCGCTGTCGAGTTCGCCCGGCCCGCCTACCGGACAGGAATCAGCGGCCGGCGGGGGAGTGACCGGCGCGGCGGGCCGGGGAGGTGAGGCCGGCGACGGCGGCCACCACCTCGGAGGGGTTGGCGAGGTCGGGCAGGACCGCGTCCGCCCCGGCCTCGTGCAGCTCGGCCGCCAGGGAGCGCCCGGAGGCGACGCCGATCATCGCGGCCCCGGCGATCCTGGCGGCTTGGACGTCCCTGGCCGAGTCGCCGATCAGCACGGTGTTGCTCCCGTCGAAGGTCGCCCCGTACTTCTGCTTGGCCCGGCCCTGCGCGACCTGCAGGAGGGTGGCCTTGGGATAGACCTCCTCGCCATAGCCGCCGATCTCGAAGTCGACGTACTTGTCGAGGCCGAACGCGGTCAGCTTGTGCACGGCGTTGCTCTTGATCGTGCCGGTGAGCACCGACTGGACCGCGCCGTCGAGCTTTGCCACCGCCTTCAGCGCGTCGCGGGCCCCGGGCATCATCCGGCCCTCCTTGGCCAGGCGCCTGCGCCTGGCTCCGAAGGATTCGGCCAGCGCGTCGAGGAACCTGGGGAGGTGGTCGTCCCCGGCGACGATCCCGTTGATGGCGAGCATCTCGAAGACGATCTCAGAGTCCGGGCGCCCGTTGGGCTGGGTCAGCTTGACCAGGGGCCTGCCGGTGACAGCGCGGAAGGCCTCCGCGTATGCCTCGCGGGTGACGATGGACACGTCGACCAGGGTGAGGTCGATGTTCCAGAGAACGAGGCGGTTGATCGGAGCCTCCCGGAATGGGTGCGGATGCCCAGGGTACGGCCGGAGGCGCATGGCGACCGCCTCCGATGCCGAAAACATTAGTTTTTGGTGGGATTGCCCTGTGGTGGTGCCCCCTCCACCATGCCGACCGGGAAACCCCACCGTTCACCTGTCCGGCCCGCGACCATTTTTCGGATACGACGGCCTCCGCAGGCCCGAGGGGCAGAGCCTAGGCGTGGTCGAGGGCGTTCGCGAGGGTGTCGACGACCGGGACGCCGCAGGACATCAGGTCGGCGCGGCTGGTCATGCCGCCGGTGTAGAGGACCGCGCGCGCGCCGACGTGCTGGGCGGCGTGCGCGTCGTCCAGGCTGTCGCCGATCACGAGGACGTCGGCCGGGTCGATGCCGAGCGCGGCCAGGTGGGCCACCATCGACTCGGCCTTGTGTCCGCCGGAGGCGCTGCGCAGACCGTCGATCCGGGTGAAGTGGTGGTCGATGCCGAACTCCGCGATCTTGGGAACCAGCCGGTCATGCGCCCACATGGACAGCAGCGACTGCCTGCCTCCCGTGTTCCCCCAGCTTTCCAGGGTGGAGAGCGCGTCGTCGGCCAGCCCGCACTCCAGCATCAGCCGGTGGTAGTTGTCGTGGAAGCCAAGATCGAGCATCTCCCACTCGCCCTCGTGGAGGGCACGGCCGAGCATGCGCTCGTAGGCGGCCCAGATCGGGCGCGTGTAGACGGCACGGAAGCGGTCCGCATCGTAGGAGCCCAGCCCGTACGGCTCGAACACCGCGTTCGTCGCACCCACGACGGCGTCGATGTCGTGGAAGAGCGTGCCATTCCAATCCCAAACGATGTGTCTCATATTGCCTCCCAGGATAGCGAAAACCCTCGCTGGAGCGGCGCCACGACAGGGTGGTCGGCCCGCTCTCCGGACTCCGGACGCGAGAGGGGATCAGCCGACCAGGTCGGGAATCTCCTGGGTGGCGTACCAGAGGAGTTCGTTGGCCTCGACGCCGTCCACGGTGAACCTGGCGTCGTCGTCGCCCCGGTCGGCCGCGGGCAGCGCCGCGACGGCGGCCTCGACGTCCTTCACCGCCGACAGGTCGTCCACGTGGACGGCGGCGATCCGCGCCAGCGGCACCGCCGCGGCGAGTCGTACCCGGGCGCGCTCGTCCAGATCGGCGCTCACGCTCACGTCGCCCTCCGGTACGTCGACGGCGACGACCACCCGCCGCGCGGCGACCTCCACCCCGTCTGCGCGGTCGGCGGCCAGCATCCGCAGGGAATCCCTGGCCGCCTCGGTCAGTGCGACGTACTCCAGTTCCTCGGTGTCACCCGAGACGTACCACTCGATCAACGCGGGTGTCACCGCGTAGCCGGTCAGCGGGGCCGGGCCGAGCTCCCCCACGGTGGCCACGCGGGCCAGCGCCGGGAGCGTACACGGCAGGTAGACGCGCATCCATGCCTCGATCTATCTCTTAAGACATCGGCGCCGGTTCGGCGCCGATTCACGCATCGAGTGTGCCAGTACCGGCGACCCGCGGTGGTACCGCCCGCGCGGAGTGACCCGATCCGCTCCGGACCGGACGGGCGTCAGCGCAGCGAGACCCGCAACAGGGTCTCCAACTCGGCGATGGTCACCTCGGGGTCGCGATGGTGCACGCCGACGATGCCGAGCCGCCGGGCGGCCTCGATGTTGGCCTCGATGTCGTCGACGAACACGCACTGCTCACCGACCAGGCCGATCCTGCCGAGCGCGTGCTCGAAGATCCTCTGCTCGGGTTTGCGCATACCGATCTCTCCCGAGATGACGACCTCGTCGAAGACGTCGTCCCAGCCCTCGCGGGGATACTCGTTCGCCCAGGAGTTGGAGAGCAGGCAGGTGCGCAGCCCGGCGGCACGGGCCACCCGGAGCATCTCGTACATCGGCTCGACCCGGTGGAAACGGGAGAACATCCTGTCCAGCAGCCCCTCGGCGACCGGCGGCACGCCGTCCGTGGTGACCAGCCGGGCGGCCAGGTGGCGTTCGAAGTCCAGCCCGGAGATCTCCCCCCGCTCCAGAGCATGGATCACGTTCTCGCTGTTCTCCAGGCCCTCGTACGCGTGAACGATGAGTTCGCGCATCACCTGCCGGTAGTGGTCCGCGTCGAGTCTCTCGGCGACGATCCACTCCGCGACCGCCTCGGAAAGGCCGACGGTGAGCACGCCACCCCAGTCGATCAGCACGCCCTTGAGCATCTGTCCTCCTTAGTGGAACGGGTTCCAGGTTAAGTGTGGCCGGTGAACGATCGGAGAAGGGGTGGTGCCAAACTTGCCGCCATGGACTTCGCGCTCAGCGACAAGGCTCAGGAATACCTCGCCAATCTGACCGATTTCATGGCAACTCACGTATACCCGGCGGAGCCGGTCTACCATGCGTGGCGCCAGGCCAGGGGCTACGACAACCACGAACTGCCGCCGGTGGTGGAGGAGCTCAAGTCCGAGGCGCGCTCACGCGGCCTCTGGAACCTGTTCCTGCCCGATGAGTCGAACATGTCGGTGCTCGACTACGCCACCCTGGCCGAGGTCACCGGCCGTTCCATCGACCTCGCGCCCGAGGCACTGAACTGCGCGGCCCCCGACACCGGGAACATGGAGGTCCTGCACATGTTCGGCTCGCCCGAGCAGCGGGACCGGTGGCTCAAGCCCCTGCTCTCCGGGGAGATCCGCTCGGCGTTCGCGATGACCGAGCCCGCCGTGGCCTCAAGCGACGCGACCAACATCGCCACCTCCATCCGGCTCGACGGCTCCGAGTACGTGATCAACGGCCGCAAGTGGTTCATCACCGGGGTCGCCGACCCGCGCTGCGAGATCCTGATCGTGATGGGCAAGACCGATCCGGACGGCCCCCCGCACCGCCAGCAGTCGATGATCCTGGTCCCGATGGACACGCCGGGTGTGGAGGTCGTCCGTCACCTACCGCTCTTCGGCTACCAGGAGCAGCACGGCCACTCCGAGATCGTCTTCACGGACGTCCGGGTACCCGCCTCGAACCTGATCGCGGAAGAGGGCGACGGCTTCCGCATCGCCCAGGCCCGTCTCGGCCCCGGTCGCATCCACCACTGCATGCGTGCCATCGGCATGGCCGAGCGCGCCCTGGAGCTGATGTGCACCCGCGCCGCCAACCGGGTGGCCTTCGGCCAGACGCTGGCCCAGCAGGGCGTGGTGCAGCAGCAGATCGCCGAATCACGGCTGGCCATCGAGCAGGCCAGGCTGCTCACCCTGAAGGCCGCCTGGATGATCGACACGGTCGGCGTGAAGGCGGCCGCCTCGGAGATCTCCGCGATCAAGGTCGTCGCTCCGAGGATGGCGTGCGAGGTCATCGACCGCGCCATCCAGGTCCACGGCGGCATGGGTCTCGCCGACGACGTCCCGCTCGCCACGATGTACGCCCAGGCCCGCGCGATGCGCATATTCGACGGCCCGGACGAGGTTCACATTCGCACCGTGGCCCGTCGCGAGCTCAAGCCGTACCTCTCCTAGGACGCTCCGGAACGGGGTGCATACGGCCCGATGGATTGGAGATTCCTCCCCCAATATCCGATTCAAAGGTCGGTACGAGTTTCACGGCTCCAATTCGAGGAAGATTACGAACATGGCACTCAGGCCATATAGCTGCACGTAGAAGGCGTGATCGGCCTCCTGCGGGCTCCATTTGCACCTTCCCTCGGTTCCCATGAGGAGGGATCATGGCAGTAGCTCAGGCGAGCCGGTCACGCGCCCATACGGCGCGGAAGCCGACCACACCCGCCGCGTCCACCACGCACACACCGTCAGGCCGGAAGCAGGACAACCCCTCACTGAAGTTGAACCTTCCAATGATGACCGTGCAGTTCCGGCCGCCGCATGTTCACATGCCACACGTCAGCCGGCAGGAAGCGGGCCAAGCCGTCGACACCGCCAGGTCCTTCCTTCCGCCCCCTGAGCGCATCGTCTACTACGGAGGGCTCGGCGCCCTGGCTGTGGCGGGGTTGATCGAGTGGCCGGTGGCGGCCGCCATCGGGGTCGGGACGATGATCGCTCAGCGTGCCCGCGGGAGAGGCCGAGCCCCGGTCTCCGCGCCCCGGGCTCCGACGCCCACCGCACGAGCCGCCGGCACCACCAAACCCGCTGCTCGGACCACCACCACACGGGCCGCCAAACCCACGGCACGCGCCGCCAAACCCACGGCACGGGCCGCCAAACCCACGGCACGGGCCACCAGGCCCGCGGCACGGGCCGCCGGCACCACCACCCGGCCCACAAGCACCACCGCACGGGCCGCAAAACCCACGGCACGGGCCGCCAAACCCGCGGCACGAGCCGCCGGCACCACCACGCGCGCCGCCAAACCCGCTGCTCGGACCACCACCACACGGGCCGCCAAACCCACGGCGCGCGCCGCCAAACCCGCGGCACGGGCCACCAGACCCACGGCACGAGCCGCCGGCACCACCGCGCGGACGACGAGGACCACGAAACCCACCGCGCGGACCGCCAAGACCACGTCACGCGCCACCAGAGCCACCTCACGAGCCGCCGGCACCACCGCGCGGACCGCCAAGACCACGTCACGCGCCGCCAGGCCCACCTCACGAGCCGCCGGCACCACCGCGCGGACGACGAGGACCACGAAACCCACCGCACGAGCCGCAGGCACCACCTCACGGACCGCCAAGACCGCGTCGCGCGCCACCAGATCCGCATCGCGGACCTCGGCGTCCGTTTCCCGTGCCGCGAGCTCCGCCTCCAGGGCCACCAGGTCCGCCGCCCGCCCGAAGACCTCGACCCGCAGGAGCACCTCCAAGTGATCACAGTGATGGGGCCGATCGGGCCACGTGTAACCACGGCCTGATCGGCCTCGTCATCTCGTCTACTGGAGATCCGGATGTTCCTGCCCCGTCTGCTCTCGCTCCCCGCGGAAACTCTCTGGGGTGCCATGCCCGAAGTGATCCGCAACGCCCTGAGGCATTCCCGAGGGAGGCGAATCTGTCCTGGTGGGCTCCGTATCGACTTGTACGTGATCGGCGGTCCCGGCAGCGGGCGGACGGCGCGACGGCTGGAGAACTCGCTGCTGAAGGTGGAGGGGGTCGAGCGGGCGGAGGTCAACGGCGCCCTCGGGATCGTGTTCGTGGGGTGTGACCCAGACTCGGTCGACCTGGAGAAGCTGGTGGCGGTCGTCGATTCGTTCGACAACGCTGACGACGGCGACGGCGACGGCGACGGCGAGCCGGACGTGGACGAGGACGCCGAGTTTGACGACGAGTCGCTGCCGGGCCCGGTGTCCCTCGCTTCCGAATACGCGGAGCACCGCATCGCCAACCCGGTGCGGAGCCACACGCGCATGGGCATCCGGCTCGGCGGGAGCCTGGTCGGAACGAGCATGGCGCTCGCCGGGCGGGTGATGCACGTGCTGCCGCTCACCCCGATCATTCCCGCCCTGCTGAGCCTGGCCGAGTCCACCCCGAAGGTTCGCACCGAGCTGGACCGCCACCTCGGCGTTCCGACCGCCTCCGCCCTGCTCGAGACGGCGGACATCGTCACCTACACGCTGGCGCTGCGTCCGCTGGGAATGCTCGTCCAGTCGGCCACCGCCGTCGGCCGCTACCTTGAGACGCGCGACACGCGACGGGCCTGGGAGAGGCACGAGCACGAACTGGGTTCGTGGGGAGGCTCCTACCGCCACATCCGCGCGGCCAGGAAACCGCGCCCGTCCCCCATGTCCACCAGCCCCGTGCGACGGTTCGAGCACGTCGCGAGCCAGGTGGCGGTGGGCGCCACCGGGCTGACGTACCTCCTCGGCAAAAACCGGGAACGGACCATCGCCATGCTCACCGCGGCGACCCCCAACGCCGCGAAGCTGGGCCGCGAATCCTTCGCCTCCGCGATCGGGCGCGCCCTGGCGCGGCGCGGCGCGGTCGTTCTCAACAGCCGCGCCCTGCGCCACATGGACGGCATCGACACGGTCATCCTCGACGCCGAAGTGCTCGACACGGGTTCCTGGGAGATCGACCGCATCGTACCCCTCGGCGACGCCGACACCGACGGACTGCACGCGCGGCTCTACGCCCTGCTCGACCTCACCGACCCCGGCGCGCGGCGGGAACACGAGGAGTGGACGGCCGAGCCGGTGCCGGGCCCGGCCGGGCTCATCGCGGCGGACGCCGAGGAATGGGAGGCTCGGGGGCTCCGGGCCGTCCGCGTGGCGAGGCAGGGCGTTCCCGTGGCCCTGGTCGGCATGGCGCCGCAGGTGGACCCGCTGGCCGACGCGATCGTCACCGCGGCCAAGGCCGCGGGCACCGTGCTGCTGGCGGGAGGTGATCTGGGGCTCGGTCTGCGGCTCGGCGTCGACGAGTTCATACTGGACGCCTCCCGGCTGACCCGGTCGGTCCGCGAGCTCCAGGCGGACGGTCACGGGGTCGCCGTGGTGTCGGGACGCCGCATGACCGCGCTGGCCCACGCCGACCTGGGTATCGGCGTGCTGTCCCGCTCGGGCCGGGTGCCCTGGGACGCGGACGTGATCGGCGCACTCGAGGAGATCCACCTGCTGCTGAGCTGCCTGGCACCGGCGAGGAAGACGAGCGAGCGGTGCGCATGGCTCGACGCCACGGGAGCGACCGCCGGAGGCGCGCTGACCGCCCTCGGGCCGCCGTCGCGGTCACTGGGCAGGGCGCAGCTCTCAAGTGACTGCACCGCGATGGCCGCCATCGTCACGGGTGTGTGGGCGGGCTGGCACGCCGGGCAGGAGACGCCGCCGATCCGGGTGGACCAGACCCCCTGGCACGCGATGTCGACCAAGGACGTCCTGTCCCTGCTGGGTTCCTCGCCCAGCGGGATCACCGAGGCCGAGGCCATCCGGCGCAGGACCTCGGCGGGATCCGCGGAGTCCGAGCGTCCCGCCTCGCTGCTCCGCGCGTCCGCCGAGGAGCTGGCCAACCCGCTGACCCCGGTCCTGGCCACCGGGGCGGGCCTGTCGGCCCTGGTCGGCTCGATCTCCGACTCGGTGATGATAGCCACGGTGGTGTTCGCCAACGCGTTCATCGGAGGGGGCCAGCGGTTCACCGCCGAACGGGCGTTGCATCGCCTGACCGAGTCGGTCGCGATCCGGGTTCGGCTGCGCCGCCCCAACGAGGGCGTGAGCGTGACGGTCGAAGACCTCGTACCGGGCGATGTGCTCGAATTGCGCGCGGGCGACACCGTGCCGGCCGACTGCCGGGTGCTCAGGGCAACGGGCCTGGAGATCGACGAGGCCGCACTGACCGGCGAGTCCCAGCTCGTCACCAAGTCGCCGGCGCCCGTCAACGCACCCGCCGTCGCCGACCGGAGCTCGATGGTCTACGAGGGTACGACCGTGGCGGCCGGTAGCGGGCTGGCCGTGGTGGTCGCGGCGGGCGAGACGACCGAGGCTGCCAGGACCGCCAGGCTCGCCAAGGAGCGGCCACCCGTCTCGGGTGTGCAGTTGCGACTGCGGAAGCTGAGCCGCCGGATCCTTCCGGTCGCGGTCGGCTCCGGCTTCGTCCTGCTCGCCGCCGACCTGCTGCGCGGCAGGTCGATGATCGAGGCGCTCGCGCCCGCGGTGAGCCTCGCCGTCGCCGCCGTGCCCGAGGGGCTGCCTTTCGTCGCCTCGGTCGCGGAACTCGCCGCCGCCCGGCGGCTGTCGACCCGCAACACCCTGGTGCCCAACCCCTCCACGATCGAGGCCCTCGGCCGGGTGAACGTGCTCTGCTTCGACAAGACCGGGACGCTCACCGAGGGGCACATCAGCCTGCGGTGCGTCTCGGACGGGCAGGACGAACGTCTCGTCGAGGCGTTGACGCCCGAGATGAGGCACATCGTGGCCGCGGGGCTGCGCGCGTGCCCGCGGCACGATGAGGGGCGTCCCATCGCGCACCCCACCGATCGCGCCGTGGTGAACGGGGCCGAGCAGCTGGGCGTGGTGCCCAGGGAGGGCACGGGGAGCTGGGAGAGGGTCGACGAGCTTCCCTTCGAACCCGGGCGCGGCTATCACGCGGTACTCGGCGCGAGCGACTCGGGGCCGCTGCTGAGCGTCAAGGGCGCTCCGGAGGTCGTGGTCACCCGCTGCACGTCCGTACTCCGCGACGGTCAGGTGGTCCCCCTCACGGATTCCCTTGAGGCGGAGCTGGAGAAGGAACTCGACCAGCTCGCCCGGCAGGGCTACCGGGTACTCGCGGTCGCGGAGCGCGCCGCCTCCGACCGTCGCGACCTCGACGAGTCCCGCATCCAGGGCCTGTGCTTCCTGGGCTTCCTCGGCCTGGCCGACCCGGTGAGGCCCACGGCGGCCGAAAGCGTCGGCCGGCTGACACGGGCGGGCGTACGCATCATCATGATCACGGGTGACCATCCGAGCACGGCGGAGGCGATCGGCGTCGAGCTGAACGTGCTGAACGGCGGGCAGATCATGACGGGGCCCGAGCTGGACGAGATGGACGACGAGACCCTGCTGGAGGCTCTGCCGGACGTGACCGTCTTCGCCAGGACCACCCCGGCCCACAAGGCCAGGATCGTCGGCTGTCTGCGCCGGGCCGGCAAGGTCGTGGCGGTCACCGGGGACGGCGCCAACGACGCCCCCGCGATCCGGCTCGCGGACGTGGGGATCGCCCTCGGCTCCCGCGCGACCCCGGCGGCCAGGGCCGCGGCCGACATCGTGGTGACCGACGACCGCATCGAGACGATCGTCGATGCGATCATCGAGGGCAGGGCCATGTGGGGGTCGGTCCGCGACGCCCTGAGCATCCTGCTGGGCGGCAACATCGGCGAGATCGTCTTCGCGGTCGGATCCAGCCTGATCAGCGGCCGGAACGTGCTGAACGCCCGGCAGCTGCTGCTGGTCAACCTGCTCACCGACATGCTGCCCGCGATGGCGGTGGCCTCCCGGCCGCCGACCGCGACCAGTCCGGAGAAGCTACTGGAGGAGGGCCCGGAGGCCTCGCTGGGAGCCTCCCTGACCCGGGACATCTACCTGCGGGCCGCCACCACGGCGAGTGCGGCGGGCGCGGCCTGGGCGATCGGCCGGATGACCGGCACGCGTGGGCGGGCGGACACGATGGGACTGGTCGCGCTGGTGTCGACGCAGTTGCTGCAGACCCTGGCCCTGGGCACCCGGGATCGCACCGTGGTGCTGGCCTCGCTCCTGTCCCTCGGCGTTCTGGGCATGACCGTCTCGGTTCCCGGGCTCTGCCACTTCTTCGGCTGCCGCTTCCTCGGGCCGGTGGGGTGGTTCATCGCCCTGGGCAGTGCCGCCGCCACCACGGCCGCCGGGGTCGCCTTCCAGGCATCCACTCGACAGGTGTCACCGAACGTTCACCGAACGGTAATCTCCTAGCTGGTGACTTAGTCCTGTTTGGTGTGGATTATCGCATTAAGCGATCCTTCTCCCTGTGAGGTTGTTATGTCTGGATTCCTCTCCACGGTGCTCGCCAAGGCGGCGGTCATGCTGATCGAGGCCCTCCTCATGCGCGTCATGCAGTCCCTCGTCGTCTCGCTGGCCAGAACCGGCAGCCTCCAGGCCGCCTGACCCGGTTCCGCAGCACGGACCCGGCCGTGACCGCGAGAGAACCGTGACCATGAGAGAACCATGGCCGGGTACACGACCATGACCACGGCGACCGGGGCCCAGGCCGCGGTCGCGATCTTAAAGCTCGCTCAGCGGGCCCTCGAGTTGATGAGCCGGGCGACCTTGAGGTGCCCGGCCGAACGCAGTACCCGCTCGGCCCTGGCCGGGTCGGCGACCGGCGCCCTCTCCAGCAGGCCACGGGCGGCCTTCAGCTTCAGCAGGCGCCGGACGGACTGGTCGAGCCGCGCCTCCGAGATCTTCCCGGACTTCACCGCGGCCAGCAGCGCCCCATGGGCCTCGCGGTAGTCCGGCGGCATGAGCAGCAGGTCCACCCCGGCCTGGATCGCCCGTACCGCCACCTCCCCGTCGCCATACCTCTTGCGCACCCCCGCCATGTCCAGCGCGTCCGTCGAGACGACCCCGTCGAAGCCGAGCTTCTCCCTGAGCAGCCCGGTCAGGATCGGCCTGGAGAGGGTGGCCGGGTCGCCGGAGGGGTCGAGCTTCGGCATGACGACGTGCGCAGTCATGATCGCGTCGACGTCCTTGCCGATCGCGGCGGCGAAAGGCGGGGCGTCCAGCCTTTTCCACTGGGACAGCGAGTGCTTGATCACCGGCAGACCGGTGTGGCTGTCGACGTTGGTGTCACCATGGCCGGGAAAGTGCTTGGCCGTGGCCGCGATCCCCGCGTCGTGGAAGCCGCGGACCGCGGCGGCGACCATCGGCGCGACCTTCTCCGGATCGGAACCGTAGGCGCGCGGGCCGATCACCGGGTTGCGCGGGTTGATGTTGACGTCGGCGACAGGGGCGAAGTCGAGGTTGATACCCAGGACGCGCAGCTCGCGGCCGGTCACCTCCGCGGCCCGGCGGGCCAGCGAGGGGTCGCCGGTCGAGCCGATGACCGAGGCGCCCGGCAGGTTGGTGACCAGCGGGGCGAGCCGGGAGACCTGGCCGTTCTCCTGGTCCGCGCCGATCAGCAGCGGGATCTCCGGCGACGCCTTCTGCAGCCCGTTGGTCAGCGCCACGACCTGCCTGACGTTCTTGACGTTGCCCGCCCAGGGGAACAGGATCACCCCGCCGGGGCGGTAGCGGGCGACCATCTTCGCCGGGGTGTCCACGCCGAACCGCGCCTGGTTCTCCCCCGACACCGTGTCGGCCGCCTGACCGTAAAGCACCGGCATGAAGAGCTGGCCGACCTTCTCCTCCAGGCTCATCGAGGCGAGCACTGCCTCCACACCGGCCGGCTTCGCCGTCTCGGCGGGCGCGGTCGCCGGGCCCGCGGACTCCGCCGGGCTCACGCTCGCGGAGGGCTCGCCGCCCCCGACCGCACCGGACGCCGGTGGAACGGCCCCTCCGGTGCCGACACACCCGACCGCCATCGTCGCGATCACTGCGATCCCCGTCACACGCATCCACCGAGCCATGCCTCTTACGCTATCCGGGCGGATGTCCCGGTGCCCGCGCTCCGAACCGACCGGCGAACCAGAGGCACCTCGGCTCACGGTGCCGACGCGATGCCCGCCAACTGGTCGAGAAGCTCCTCGGCGCCCTCGCCCTCGGCCCTGATCACCACTACGTCCCCCCTCCTGACGTCGAGTGCGAGGACCGACAGGATGCTCTTGGCGTTCACCGGCGAGCCGGCCCCCTTGGCGATGGTGACGTCCAGGGACGCCTTGGTCGCCGCCCGCACGAAGGTCGCGGCGGGCCGGGCGTGCAGGCCGACCTCCGACGTGACGGTGACATGGCGCTCGGCCACGTGTTCCTCCTCAGAGTCGACAGTGCGGTCTAGACCGCACGGTGTGTTTGCCGGCCTTTGGCCATCCGATGGCTCAACACCATTTCACATTCTTCGCCATCTCCCGGTCCCGCGGGCCGTCAGGCCGGATCGCTCCACTCGAAAAGCCGGTCACCGGCGTCCACGACCCCCTCGGCGAGGCCGATGACGGCGCTCGCGGTGGCGTCCAGCGCCACGACCGGGCAGATCGGGCGGCGCCCACCCGCTTCGATCCCGGCCGGGTCCCACGCCACCACCGGCTGCCCGGCGCTCACCCGATCGCCCTCCGCGACCAGCAGCTCGAAACCCTCACCCCTGAGCTGAACCGTGTCGATGCCCAGGTGGACGAGGACTCCCCTGCCGTCGTCGCCGACGACCACGAACGCGTGCGGGTGCAGCTTGACGATGGTGCCCGCGATGGGGGAGAACACCCGGCCGGGCGCCCTGTCCGGCTCGATCGCCATGCCGGGCCCGACCAGGCCCTCGGAGAAGACCGGGTCGGGTACCGAGTCGAGTCTCACGGCCACCCCCGCGACCGGTGCCAGAACCGTGGTCACCGCACTCCCCTCGGCATGCCCCCGTCCGCGAGGACACCTCCCTCAGCCGATGATGTCCTCGATGTCGCCGGCGATCGTGTCGGCCTCGGGGCCCACCACCACCTGCACGACGCCGCCGGCCACCATCACGCCGTGCGCGCCGGCCGCTCGCAGGGCCACCTGGTCGACCTTGGAGGCGTCACGCACCTCGGTGCGGAGCCGGGTGATGCACGGTTCGATCTCGATGATGTTGTCCGCACCACCGAGTCCAGCGATGATCGCGTCGGCGTCGGCCGCCATGTCGCCCTCCAGTTGTGATCACCCTGTCCCCAGGGCTATGGGCAGGCTAGAGGAGGTATCGCGATCAGTCGGTCTGGGTCACCTTGTTGAGACCACGTGGGGCGTCCGGGTCGATCCCCAGCCTGCGCGCGAGCGCCTCGGTGAGCAGCTGACCGGGGACGATCAGGCCCAGCGGCGCGACCCACTCGGGCAGGTCGGGGCCGTTCAGCGCGGCGGTGGAGACCGAGGAGAGCGCGGTACCGCCGCCGACCGTGTAGGCCGAGGCTCCCGCGCCGGTCACCCGCTCGGCGAGCGCCACGGTGCCGGCCAGGGTCGGGCCCTCGCCCGCCGCGACCAGGATCGCCGGGGTGTCGGAGTCGACCACGGCGATCGGACCGTGCAGCAGGTCCGCGTACGACAGGCCCATGGCGTGCAGGTAGCACGCCTCCTTGAGCTTGAGCGCCAGCTCCAGCGCGGTGGAGAAGGCCAGCCCCCGGCCGGAGACCACGACGCCGGGCTTGTCCGCCAGCCCCTCGACGATCGCCTCCAGATCACCCGGGTCGCCGACCAGCTTCTCGACCGCGTCCGGGACGCGCCGCAGGTCGCCGGGGTCGACGTCCGCGCCGAGACCGAGGGCGAGCACGGCGAGGGCGGCGAGCTGGGTGGTGTAGGTCTTGGTGGCGGGGACGGCCTTCTCCTCGCCCGCCACCGTGCACAGGGCGAGGTCCGCGGCCTGGGCCAAGGGGCTCTGCTCTCCGCCGTTGGTGATGGCCACGGTCCGGGCCCCACAGTCCTTCGCCCAGGCGAGGGTCTCGACGATCTCCTCGGTCCTGCCCGACTGGGAGAGGGCGACGGCCAGCACGCCGTCGAGGTCCAGCCTGCGCCGGTAGGTGGTGGCGATCGAGGGGGCGGCGAGCGTGGAGAGCCTGCTCGTGTGCGCCTCGGCCAGATAACGGCCGTAGACTGCGGCGTTGTCGGAGGTGCCACGGGCGATGAACAGCAGCTGGCGGGTCTGCCCCGCGAGCCGCTCCACCTCCCCGACCCTGGGGAGGAGGGCGTCGAGCGTGGCTCGCAACGCGGCGGGCTGCTCGGCTATCTCGCTGCGCATCTTGGTCGTCATCTCGCGCTCATCCTTCGGCTCGGACGGACGAGATCGGGCCGTTATCGATCCGTCTCCGGTCCGTACGTTGACACCCTTTTCCGGCCTGTGGTCTAGTCCGGACTAGACCAGTACGAACCATAACTCATCAGACACCTCAGATCGAGGGGGGGAGGATCCTGTGGCCCAGATCGATCCGGACAGCCCGGTGCCCAAGTACTTCCAGCTGCGGGAGATCCTGCTCGATCTCATCGAGAACAACGAGCTGGCGATCGGCACCGCGATCCCGTCCGAGCGCGAACTCTGCCAGCGCTTCGGCCTGTCCCGCATGACCGTCCGGCAGGCCGTCGACCACCTGGTCTCCGAGGGCAGGCTCCAGCGGGTCGCCGGCAAGGGCACCTTCGTGGCCCGCCCCAAGATCGAGATGGCCCTGCGGCTGACCTCCTTCAGCGAGGAGATGCGCACCAGGGGCATGGAACCCGGCTCCCGCGACCTGGACCGCCGGGTGGTCAGGGCCAGCGCGCACCTGGCCAGGGAGCTCGGCATCCAGCCGGGCGACGAGGTCCACTTCATCGAACGGCTGCGGACCGCGGCGGGCGAGCCCATGTGCATCGAGCGGGCGCACATCCCCGTCTCCATCGCACCCGACCTCGACACCCACGACCTGACAGGCCGCTCCCTCTACGCCCTGCTGGAGACCCGCTACGGCCTGGTGCTCGACGCCGGCGAGCTCACCATCGACGGTGGCATCGCCGACCCCGGCGACGCCGACCTGCTGAAACTGCCACGCGGCGGGGCCGTGCTGCTGCTGCAGCGGCGCTCCTACGCGGGTGGCGTCTGCGCCGAACTCGGGGTCTCCACCTATCGCGCCGACCGCTACCAACTCCGTACGATCCTGGAGCTACCGACCCGCCGCGCCTGACCCCACCCTTCGCCGCACTCCTCCCTCCCACCCCCTGGAGGAAAGCCCGATGAGTCCCCCCTCGGCGGACGCGGGCCTGTCCGCCGCCCACCGGCCCGGGTCCGCCGCGATGAGCGTGCTCCAGCGCCTGGGACGTTCTCTGATGCTGCCGATCGCGGTCCTGCCCGCCGCGGGCCTGCTGTTCAGGCTCGGCCGGGACGACCTCCTCGGCCGGACCGACAGCGTCCTGCTCGACGACGTGGCCCGCGTCGTCGGCACGGCGGGCGGCGCGATCTTCGACAACCTGCCCATCCTGTTCGCGATCGGTGTCGCCATCGGGTTCGCCCGCAAGGCCGACGGCTCCACCGCCCTGGCGGCGCTTGTCGGCTATCTGGTCTTCCACGCCGTCAGCATGAACATGTTCTTCATCCTGTTCGACGCCGACCTGAGGGAGTCCATCACCACCGAGGTGTTCGAGCGGGCCACCCCCGGCGTTCCCAGCGTGGTACTCGACCTCGGCGCGCAGAACCCGACCAGGGTGCTCGGCGGCATCATCATGGGCCTGGTCTCGGCACTGCTCTGGCAGCGCTACCACCGCACCAGGCTGCCGACCTGGCTGGCCTTCTTCGGCGGGCGCCGCCTGGTGCCGATCCTCACCGCCTTCGCCGGGCTCGTGATCGGGGTGTTCCTTGGCTTCGTCTGGCCGGTGCTCGGCGGCTGGGTCCGTGCCTCCGGGACCTGGCTCGCCTCCAACAGCGAACTCGGCGCCGGGGTCTACGGCATGGTCAACCGCGCCCTGCTCCCCCTCGGCATGCACCACATCGTCAACAACGTGATCTGGACCCAGGTCCCCGAGTGCGTGGTCGACGGCAAGAAACTCGCCGGGGACCTGATCTGCTTCAACAGCGGCGCCGTCGGCTACGGCGGCTTCGAGGCCGGCTTCTACCCGGTCCTCATGTTCGGCCTGCCGGCCGCCGCGATCGCCATCTGGCGGGCCGCACCGCCGCACCGGCGCACCGCGGTCGGCTCGATCATGATCTCCGCGGCGCTCACCGCCTTCCTCACCGGGATCACCGAGCCGATCGAGTTCGCCTTCATCTTCGTGGCTCCGGTGCTGTTCGTGATCCACATCGTGCTGACCGGCATCTCCTTGGCCCTCGCCTCCGCCCTGGGCGCCAAGCTCGCCTTCAGCTTCTCCTCAGGGCTGATCGACCTGGGCCTGTACGGGACCGCGCCCAACGCCCGGGGGATACCGATCGTCATCGTGATGGGGCTGGTCTACGCGGTGATCTACTACTCCGTGTTCAGCTTCCTGATCAGGAAGATGAACATCATGACCCCCGGCCGCGAGCCCGAACCCGACATCGACTCCGGCGAGCCGGCCGCGCCCCCCGGTACGGCGCCTGGCGGCCCTGACACCGGGCCGCCCGGCTCCTGAAGCGGTTTCGGCCGTCCAGCGAAGATCACGACTCGGGCCGGAACCCGTCCCTCTCGGGGATGGACCACTCCAGCTCAAGGTCACCTTCTCCGCCCGAAGGGACGAACCAACCGGGATTTTCAGAAAGTTGGCGGACCGCGTATCTGGGCACTGGGCCGGAAACTCCTTCAAGTGTCAGTTTCCCCACCCGCAAGCCGAGCCCAATCGGAGTCACCCATGTCGCCCCCACGACGTCCGGCGCCGCTCCCCCGGATCGCGCCGTCCCCCGCCGCCGAGCCGCCCTACGACGAGGACCGCCCCGCGACGGACATCCCGGCCATGCCTCCGTACGTGCAGGGAACCCTCGCCCTCGCCCTCGAACCCGAGGCTCCGGCACCTCCGACCGGGAAGCCGCTGATCTGGGGCCCGCCGGGGGCGATCCCCGACGAGCGGCGGCTGCGCGCCCTCGCGCAGGCCGTCGCCGAGATCCTGGCCGGCAGGCGGCCGCCGGCGAGCGTCTCCTGTCACCTGACCGGCAGGGCCCAGGCCGAGCTGACCAGGAGCGGGAAGATCATCAACAGCGCACGCCCGCCCCGGGCGGGCAGGGCCCACATCTCCCAGCCAGAGGACGGGGTGGTGGAGATGTGCGCCGTGGTCGACTGCGGTGACCGCTCGCGCGTCCTGGCGCTCAGGCTGGAGCGCAGGGGCGTGCGGTGGCTCTGCACCGAGTTCGAGACGACTCCCTGACACGCCGGAGGGCCCGCACCATGGTGCGGGCCCTCCGGTCGGCGATCAGACCTCGACGTTCTTGGGGTCGCCGTGGCAGCGCTTGTACTTCTTGCCGGAACCGCAGGGGCACGGCGCGTTGCGCTCGACGTTGCCGTACGCGTCACGCTCGGCCTTGGTGCTGACCCGGGTGTGCTCCACCTCACCGCTCTCCCCCGGAGCCGTGTACTCCAGCTCGGCGGGGCGCTGCGGGCCGCGCAGGCCACGGGCGATGATCGAGCGGGTCTCCGCGATCGCCGCGTCCTCGGAGGGCTCGGCCTCCTCGACGATCGGGTTGCTCTGCACCTCGACCTCAAGGTTGAACAGGTAGCCGACCGACTCCTCCTTGATGCCCTCAAGCATCTGGGTGAACATCTCGAAGCCCTCGCGCTGGTATTCGATCAGCGGGTCGCGCTGGGCCATCGCGCGCAGGCCGATGCCCTCCTGGAGGTAGTCCATCTCGTACAGGTGCTCGCGCCACTTGCGGTCCAGAACCGACAGGATGACGCGGCGCTCCAGCACCCGCATGCCCTCCGGGTTCATGGCCTGCGCGTTGATCTCCTCCTCGCGACGGTCGTAGGCGGCCATCGCGTCGGCCTTCACCCGCTCGTTGAGGAACTGGGCGGTGAGCTCCTCACGGCCCCCGGCCTCCTCGATGAGCTCGTCGGCGGTGATGCTGATCGGGTAGAGCTGGCCGAGCGCCTTCCACAGCTTGTCGAGGTCCCACTCCTCGGCGAAGCCCTCGGCGGTGGCACCCGCGATGTACTCGTCGATCACGTCGTTGACGAAGCCGCGGATCTGCTCGTGCAGGTCCGCGCCCTCCAGCACCCGGTGGCGCTCGGCGTAGATCACCTTGCGCTGCCGGTTCATGACCTCGTCGTACTTCAGAACGTTCTTGCGAATCTCGAAGTTCTGCTGCTCGACCTGGTGCTGCGCGGAGGCGATGGCCTTCGAGACGATGCCCGACTCGATCGGTACGTCGTCCGGGATGTTGAGGCGCGTCATGATCATCTCGACCCTGGCCGAGTTGAACAGGCGCATGAGGTCGTCCTCAAGCGAGAGGTAGAAGCGCGACTCGCCCGGGTCTCCCTGACGGCCGGAACGGCCGCGGAGCTGGTTGTCGATGCGCCGCGACTCGTGCCGCTCGGTGCCCAGGACGTAGAGGCCGCCGAGTTCGGTGACCTCGTCGTGCTCGGCCTTCACGGCCTCCTTGGCCTTCTCCAGCGCCTCACCCCAGGCCTTCTCGTACTCCTCCGGGGTCTCGACCGGGTCGAGGCCGCGGCTGCGCAGCTCCAGGTCGGCACGGAAGTCGGGGTTGCCACCGAGCATGATGTCGGTGCCTCGACCGGCCATGTTGGTGGCCACGGTGACGGCGTGCTTGCGGCCCGCCTCGGCGATGATCGCGGCCTCACGGGCGTGGTTCTTCGCGTTGAGGACCTCGTGCTTGATGCCCTTGCGCTTGAGCTCCTTGGCCAGGCGCTCGGACTTGGCGACGCTCGTGGTGCCGACCAGGACCGGCTGGCCCTTCTCGTAGCGCTCCTTGATGTCCTCGACGCTGGCCAGGAACTTGGCGTCCTCGGTCTTGTAGACCACGTCGGCCTGATCCTTGCGGATCATCGGCCGGTTCGTCGGGATCGGGACGACGCCGAGCTTGTAGGTCTGGTGGAACTCGTTGGCCTCGGTCGCCGCGGTGCCGGTCATGCCCGAGAGCGTCTCGTAGAGGCGGAAGTAGTTCTGCAGCGTGATCGTGGCGAGAGTCTGGTTCTCGTCCTTGATCTTGACGCTTTCCTTCGCCTCGATGGCCTGGTGCATGCCCTCGTTGTAGCGGCGGCCGTGCAGGACGCGACCGGTGAACTCGTCGACGATCAGGACCTCACCGTCGACGACGATGTAGTCCTTGTCCTTCTTGTAGAGCTCCTTGGCCTTCAGCGCGTTGTTGAGGAAGCCGACCAGGTGGGTGTGCTCGGGCTTGTAGAGGTTCTCGATGCCGAGCCAGTCCTCGACCTTCTCCACGCCGGACTCGAAGATGCCGACCGTGCGCTTCTTCTCGTCGACGGCGTAGTCGCCGGTGTTCTCCTCGCCGTCCTTGCCCTCGGTGCCCCTGCGGAGCCGGGGAACGATCTTGGCGAACTCGGAGTACCACTTGCCGGACTGCTCGCCGGGCCCTGAGATGATCAGCGGCGTCCTGGCCTCGTCGATGAGGATCGAGTCGACCTCGTCGACGACGGCGAAGTGGTGACCGCGCTGGACGCACTCCTCCAGCGACCACGCCATGTTGTCGCGCAGGTAGTCGAAGCCGAACTCGTTGTTCGTGCCGTAGGTGATGTCCGCGTTGTACTGCTTGCGGCGCTCGTCGGAGGGCATGTTGGCCAGGATCACGCCGACCTCGAGGCCGAGGAAGCGGTGGATGCGGCCCATCTCGTCGCCGTCGCGCTTGGCCAGGTAGTCGTTGACCGTGATGACGTGGACGCCCTTGCCCGAGATGGCGTTGAGGTAGGTGGGCAGCGTACAGGTGAGGGTCTTGCCCTCACCGGTGCGCATCTCCGAGATGTTGCCCATGTGCAGGTTGGCCCCGCCCATGATCTGCACGTCGAAGTGGCGCTTGCCCAGCACCCGCCGGGACGCCTCGCGAACGGTGGCGAAGGCCTCGGGAAGCAGGTCGTCGAGAGACTCACCGTCGATGTAGCGCTGCTTGTAGTCGGCGGTCAGCGCGCGAAGCTCGGCATCGGTCAGGCTCGTGAAGTCGTCTTCAATGGAGTTGACCTGGTCGGCGATCCGCTTGAGCTTACGCAGAAGCTTGCCTTCGCCGGCGCGAAGAATCTTATCGAGAAAGGCTGGCACTTTAGGTAAAGCTCCTCGCAGGTCTTCCGCGGCCGGACCGGCCCGGCTGAGGACGAGACATGGTTCTCCGCTGCCATCGTAGGCGGTTCCGCCACCAGACACAGCCACCCTGAAAGACGCTCTTGCGGCCTGTGGAGTTCCTTGCCCGCTTCTTTGAGAGAGTACGGCCAACTTCAAAGGGTATGTCGTCTTTTGTCATGTCCGCATCAGGTGATTGCGTGGACACGACACCGCCCCCCCGGAGGGAGAGGCCGTGACGGCGAGGGAGAACCACTGGGGCAGGGCGTCGTCCTGGCTGACGGTGACCGTGATCATGTTGGGTTTCGCCGTCGCCGGAACCGGCCTCTGCATGGGTCCCGACTGGTTTCTCCTGTGGGCGGGCACGGCGGTCTGCGTCATCGGGGCCATCCTGGTGCCGGTCTTCCGGGTCTTCCAGGACGTCGTCGTGGACGGGCCCCGCACGACGCGCGACCAGAGCGCCCGGGGCGTCCTCGGCTGACGCCGGGTGGGATTCGCCCTCACCCGACCCGAATCCACCCCGTCCGGCGATGTTCTGACACCGGCATAGCATTTTCGTCGGTGTCAGACGCTAGCCTCAGCCGCACACCGTGTTGTCTTCTCCCGGGGCGGTCAATGAAGCTCTCCCTCTCTTCGGACGAGGCCCGTCGTATCATCCTCCGCGCTCAGGGGTTCCTCGGCGCGGAGTCCCGGCGCGGCGGCGCCCCCGCGGCCCTGCGCCGCCTGGGTGCCGTCCAGCTCGACACGATCTCCGTGCTGGCCCGCTCCCACGAACTGGTCGCGTACGCCCGCCTCGGCGCCGTCGGCAGGCGGGAGGTCGAGCGGGCCTACTGGGACGAGCCCGCCAGGGCCTTCGAGTACTGGTGTCATGCCGCCTGCGTCCTGCCGATCGGCGACTGGCCGCTGTACGCCTTCAGGCGGAGGTATTTCCGGGCCAGGAAGTTCCGCTGGCACGAGGTGCCCGACAGTGTCGACAAGGTGCTGCAACGGGTCCGCGAGAGCGGCCCGATCACCACCGCCGACATCGGCGGAGCCAAGAAGGGCGGCCCGTGGTGGGACTGGTCCGACTCCAAGATCGCCATTGAGTGGCTGCTCGACACCGGCGAGGTCGTCTGCACGCGCAGGGTGGGCTGGCGCCGCGTCTACGACCTGGCCGAGCGCACGGTCCCCGGGCACCTGCTGGCCGAGGAGCCGTCCGACGCCGAGTGCGTCACCCGGCTCGCCGGCATCGCCGGGCGCGCGCTCGGGGTGGCCACCCGCGCCGACCTCGTCGACTTCCTGCGTCTGAAGGCGCCCGAGGCGCTGCTGCTCGACAGGTGCCTGCGCGACGGGTCCGCCGGGCTGGTCCCCGTCCGCGTCCCCGAATGGCCCGAGCGCGCCGCCGACGCCTGGGCCGATCCCACCGCGCTGGAGACCGAGCCAAGGGGCCGGCACCGTACGACCCCACTCTCCCCGTTCGACTCCCTCGTCTGGGATCGCGCGCGCACCGCCCGCGTGTTCGGTTTCAACCACCGCCTTGAGGCGTACGTTCCCAAGGAGAAGCGCGTCCACGGCTACTTCACGATGCCGGTCCTGGCCGGAGGCCGGTTGATCGGACGTGTCGACCCCGCCCGCGAGGGTTCCACCCTGGTGGCCCGCCAGGTGAGCCTTGAACCCGGCGTCGCCCCCGGCAGGGGCGCGACCTCGCTGGCCGGGGCGCTCTGGGAGGCGGCGAGCTGGGTCGGTTGCGATGCCGTCCGGGTCGAGCGGGTGGATCCCCTGCTGGCCGGCCCCCTTCAGGACGCCCTGAGCCGGGTGCGCTGAGCACGGGCGACCGGGCCGACGCTGAGCCGTCGGGCCGCCCGGGCGCCGCAGGGCCCCGGCCGTCGCGCCCGTGACGGCGGCACGGGTGCGGTGACCGTCCCGCGGTCACCGCACCGGGGGTGGGTCAGGTGATCTCAAGCATCCGCTCGCGGACCGCGTAGACCACCGCCTCCATCCGGGAGTGGAGCTGGAGCTTGTCCAGGATGTTCCTGACGTGGTTCTTCACTGTGTTCTCGGAGATGAACAGCTGCTTGGCGATCTCGCGGTTGTTCATCCCCTTCGCGACCAGGCGGAGCACCTCCATCTCCCGATCGGTCAGGCGCGGGACGGGGAGCTGTGGAGGCCGCTCGGCCTCCTTGCGGCTCATGCTGGCGAACTCGCTGATGAGCTTGGCGGCCATCGCCGGATTGATCAGCGACTGTCCTTCGTGGACACCGCGTACGGCCTCCGGCACCTCGTCGAGCTGGACGTTCTTCAGCAGGTAGCCGGTGGCACCCGCCTTGATCGCCTCGAAAAGATCTTCTTCCTCGTCACTCACGGTCAACATGATGATCCGCGTGCTCGGCACCGAGGCCTTGATCTCACGAGTGGCCTCGATACCGCTTCTCCGTGGCATCCGGACGTCCATGAGCATGACATCCGGAGTGAGGCGGTCGGCGAGCTCGACCGCCTCTTGCCCGTCGCTCGCCTCGCCGACAACCTCGATGTCCGTCTCCGCGGCCAGCGCCATCTCCAGACTGCGGCGGATCAGCGCGTGATCGTCAACGATCAGCACGCGGATCGGTTCGCCGCGTCCGGTCGAGCTGGTTGCGTCGTCGGGTTCCGTCACGCCTCCTCCTCGGGGGGCCAGAGCCGGTGGACCGCCATGATTACACGGGTTTCATGGTCCTCGGTTGGTCGGAGAGGATCTTTGAGCGCGTCCGTCAGGGCTCGACGAGCCGCAGCACGCCGTAGTTGTACCCCTGACGCAGGTATACGACGCTCGGCTGCCCGCTCTCCTTGTCACGGAACAGGTAGAAGTCGTGCCCCACCAATTCCATCTCGAGAAGCGCCTGGTCGATCGTGATGGGATCGGCCTTGTGGAACTTCTCCCTGACCATCAACGGCCCGTCTCCGTCCATCTGGATCGGGATGATGGTCTTGTCCTCGGAAAGGTCGGCCTCGGCCTGCTCGGTGAGCGACCGGTCCGGGGCGCTCTCGAACGTCTCCGCGAGCGCGGTGGCCGTCAGCTCGGCGACCGAGGGGGGGCAGTGGTTGCCGTGGTGGACCTTTCTCCGGTCGGCGAGGCGCCGCAGCCGTCCTTCGAGCTTGCCGAGTGCGATGTCAAGGGCGGCGAAACGGTCGTCGGCCGAGGCCTCCGCCCGGACCGCTGGACCACGTGAATGAATGGTGAGCTCGACGCGCTCTCGCTGATCGACGATACGGGGATTACGTTCCTTGGACACCTCCACGTCAACGCGAATGAGCTTGTGGTCCAAACGCTCGATCCTGGCCAGCTTGGTGTTCACGTGGTCACGGAATCGGTCACTCACTCCGGTGTGCCGACCCTTGACGATGATCTCCATGCACGGCCCCCCTTCGAATCTCGACGGTGGTACTGCGGCACCCGCTCGGCCGACCTGGTCTTCGTCCCCACATCCGCCTGCTGAGGGTTTCGCAGCTCTTTGCCACTACATGCCCTTCTCTTCTGGCGAGGAACATCTGGCTCCCCGGGAAGGCAGGACTTACCTCTAAGCCGCACCGTGATCGATCGACGAAAAGTCGTCTTACGTGGACCGTTTGGCCTGCGGCTGGCATCGGCTAGCCGTGCCGGCCTCCTGTCGGAGGTCGGTCCGGCGCAACCACGGACCCGAGCGGGTGCCATGGCTCAGACGCTATCCGCATCCCGGCCGAATGTCAGCTTGGCGATCGGGTCAAGGATCACTTTGTGTGGTTCACAGCCCGGCGGCCGATTATCAGAGACCCTGTCCCCACGGGTGGGCGGTGCCGGAGGCGAGGGCCGCTCGCCACCGCTGAGCAGCCCAGAGGGAACGATCGAGACAGTGAGGTGTGGCGCTGGAGTGAGATGGAACGTCGAGCCGCTCTTTACCCTCCGTCACGTTCGCCGGTTCGGACTCTCCGGCGTGTCGCGGCGACCGTGGCGGCGAAGGACGGCGTCACGCCGATCTCGCGCATCGCCCTCGCCGCCTCCGCGAGCGTCGCTCCGGTGGTGACGATGTCGTCGACCAGCACAATTGCCTCTGTGCCACCCCAGGAGCGCGGCACAGGCGCGTTGCGGCCGACCGTGACAGAGAAGGCCGCGGACAGATTCGCGGCCCGCTGGGGCGAACTCAGCCCCGCCTGGTCGGCGACACGCCGCCGCTGGGCGAGCACCCTCGCCACGGTCGCGGGCCAGCCGGCCTGGCGGAGGCAACCGGCCGCCAGCTCCGCGAGCCTGGCCACCGGATCGTGCCCGCGGCGCCGGTGGGCCGCTCGGGCGCTGGGCACCGGCACGAGCAGCACCGGCCGCTCGCCGGCCGCTGTGGCGACGGCCAGGGCGAGGGCCCCGGCCAGGGGAGGGGCGAGGGCCGTGCGGCCGCGCTCCTTGTAGGCGATGACCGCCCGCCGTACGGCGGGGGTGTATTCGGCCGCCGACCAGCACTCCGGCAGGCCCGGCGGGGCGGGGTCGGGCATCCGGCGCGCGGGCGTTCCGTGCAGCTCCGCCGCGCAGCGGGGACAGACGAGGGAGCCCGGCGCGTCGCATCCGGCGCAGCGGGGCGGCAGGATCAGGTCGAGCATGGCGGTCGTCACCAGCCCAAGGTGTCATATCGCACCGACAAAAAGCCCAGCCCAGGGCACCGGCCGGGACACCACCCCCGTCGCGGGAGGCCTGGGGCGACCCGTGGTCAAGACGGCTCAGCCCAGGGGGAAGGCCGGCGAGGACGGGCCGTTCTCGGTGAAGTCCGTCGAACCGGTCTCGTTCTTGACCAGCGGCTCCCACTTGGTGGAGGTCCAGTAGAGGACCTGCCGGTGGCCCTGGTCGTCCTTGGCCCCGGCCAGCAGGATGCTGTCCAGCGCGGTGATGCTCTCTATCCCTATCCTCGAGTCGAAGGCCAGGGGCTTCGGCTCGGCGGTGACCGACGCCTCCAGCAGTTCCGACTTGCCGGTGAGCGCGTAGAGGGTCTTGCCGTCCTTCCAGGCTATGTCCTCGATCGTCCGCTTGCCCTCACTGTCCACCACGATCTGAAGGTTGGCGATGCGCGTGTTCTCCCGCTCACCGATGACGGTGCCGACGTGGACCTGCTCGCCCAGCCCGTCCTTGACCACCACCGCGACGTGCACGCCGTCCCGCGCGACCTTCAGCGACTTGACGTAGACCGTCTCCAGGTCGGGGGCCGACACCCGGTAGCGGTGCTTGTTGTCACCGTCGTGCCTGGTCACGATCGAGGTGTGGTCGTTGGGCCGGTCGACGGTCCAGAGCGTGTTGTAGCGGTCCCACGACGGCTGGATGAGGGATTCGCCGCTGGCCCACACCCGCCACTCGCCGCCCGCGGCGAGCGGCGCGACGGAGACGCTCTTGCCGTCCTGGGCGAGCGCCGCCACCTGCTGCACCGGCTGGCCGCTGATCGCCGGGCGGGTGAGCCCGCTCTTCTTCTGGCCGGCCCTGCCCGGCACCGGCCGCCCGACGTTCTCCTTGTCCAGCAGCCACAGGGCGCCGTCGGCGAGATAGAACGAGGTGACGGTGTCGGGGGTCGTCCACGGGTCGAAGTTCGACTGCTCCTGGGCGTCGATCTGCAGCGGCGTGTCGGCGTAGTACGACTCGCCCTTGACCTTGACCTCGAACCCCCAGCCGCCCTTGGTGAGCGCGGTGAGCGTCGCGGCGAGCTGGGCCGACATCGGGTCGATCAGGTCGGGGTCCACCCGCCTGGTGAGGTCGACGACGACCCGGTTGTTCTCGGTGGTGACGTCGATGAGCTCGGTGTCGGCGAGGGCGGAGCGCACCGAGCCCTTGAGGGAGCTGCTCGGTCCCCGAAGCAGCCGCTCCACGGTCGTCTTGGCGAAGTTGGCGGCCGGGTCGATCGGTACCCGCACCTGATCGACCACCAACCCCTTCCAGTGGGAGTCGAGGAAATAGAGATCCACGGGGAGGTAGCCGCGGGCGACGTCGGCCTCGGAGAGCAGGAGCCCGTCGGGGGCCGCGCTGATGCGCCACTCCCCGCCCGCTTCCTTGGCGAGCGTGAAGGGCTGGTTCAGCGGGCCGCCGCTCGGACGGTAACGGCCATCCTGATCGATGAAGGCGGTTTTAGTGCCCTTGAGCGTGACCTGGGCATGCTTGTCCTCCTCCCGGAGCGGCGCGAACTTCTCGTAGTCGCCCTGCCGGTAGACCGTGACGCCGCCGTGCGGGTTCCACTTGTCCGCGAAGTCACCGGTGAGGTACTGGCGGGCGACCTGGAAGTCGGGGTCGTCGGGGCTCGCCATCGCGGCGCGGAAGCCGGTGACGACCTCCTCCGGCGACCACGCGGCCTTCGGCGGCATGGCGACGACCCGCGCGTACGGGTTGTCCAGCGGGTTGCCCTTGCGCTCGTTGTCGACGGTCACGACGGACTTGCCGCCGGTGGGGATGACCGAGCAGGCCGACGCCCCGCAGACCAGGGTGACGGCCAGGATCGCCGTCCCCGCCTTCCGCGCGTTCTCAGTCCGCATCGCGTCCCCCGTCGGCCGCCGCCGGTGACAGCACCGGCGTCATGTGCCCCCGCCACGTGCGGCGCATCTCCACCTCCGGCGGTACCAGCGGCAGCGGCGAGCCCCGAAGGACCGCCCCCGCCACCCTGGGCAGCGAGAGCCGGAACTGCGACCCCTCCCCGTGCGAGCCCCAGGCCTGCAGCCAGCCGCCGTGCAGGATGGCGTCCTCCCTGGAGATCGCCAGGCCCAGCCCCGTACCGCCGATCGTGCGCGCCCTGGACGGGTCGGCCCGCCAGAACCGGTCGAAGACCAGGTTCTCCTCGCCGGGTTTCAACCCCACCCCGTGGTCGCGTACCGCCACCGCCACCGCGTCCCTGTCGGCGGCGACCGAGACGACGATGTCCCGGCCCTCGCCGTGCTCTATCGCGTTGAACAGCAGGTTGCGCAGGATGCGCTCGACCCTGCGGCTGTCCATCTCCGCCATGCAGGGCTCGCCGGGCAGGCGCAGGTCGAAGCGGGTGGAGTGGCGCTCGGCCAGCGCCTCGGAGTCGGCGACGGCGCGCAGCACCACGTCCCTGACGTCCACCGAGTCGACGTCGAGGTCGGCCGCGCCCGCGTCGTAGCGGCTGATCTCCAGGAGGTCGGCGAGCATCGCCTCGAACCGGTTGAGCTGGTTCTGCATCAGCTCGGCCGACCTGGCCGCCATCGGGTCGAAGTCCTCGCGGGCGTCGTAGAGCAGGTCCGCGGCCATCCGCACGGTGGTCAGCGGGGTGCGCAGCTCGTGCGAGACGTCCGAGACGAACTGCCGCTGGACCTGGGAGAGCTCCTCCAGCTGGTGGATCTTCAGTGCCAGGTTGGCGGCCATCTCGTTGAAGGAGGTGGCCAGGCGGGCCAGGTCGTCCTCGCCGCGGACCTTCAGACGCTCGTCCAGCCGCCCCGCGGCCAGCCGCTCGGCGGCCTGCCTGGCCAGCCGCACCGGCGTGACGACCTGGCGGGTGACCAGGGAGGAGATCGCGGCCAGCAGCAGCACGAGGCCGGCGCCGACAAGGATGATCATCTGCTGGACGGAGGCGAGCGTCTTCTCCTCCTTGTCCAGCGGGACGAGGTGGTAGATCTCGTACGACGAGTCGAGCCTGGTCCCCCAGGTGTCGAGGCGGGTGCCGATGATCATCCCGGGCACCGGCTGGTCCGGTTGCCCCTTGTAGTACAGCGGGGTGTACCAGGTGCTGTCCTCGCCCGCCTCCCTCTTGAACAGCTCGTCGCGCTGCCTGGCCGGGATGCTGACGGGATCGATGTTCGTGGTGCCGTAGAACTCCCCCGGCAGTCCCTCGTTACGGATGATCACCGAGTAACGGCTGGCGGACCCGGCCCGCCGCGCGAGCGCCTCGGTGGCCTGGCTGAGCGGGCTGCTTCCCCCCGGCTGGAGCGCCTGGCCCGACTCGACGGGCTGCTTGGCGGCCTCGGCCGGCTGGTTGAGATAGCCGAGCACCGCGTTCCTGTCGGCCTGGGCCTCGCTCTTCGCCGCGCTCTCCCTGGTCTCCAGGGTGGTCCTGACGATCTGCTGCATGAGGAAGACGCCGAGCACGGCGACGACCACGATGGAGATGACCATCGTGCTGGTGACCACGCGCAGCTGGAGCGAGCGCCAGAAGACACGGCGCACCCTCCCGGCCGCCCGCCGGGTGCGACGCCGGACACCCCGCAGCAGCTGGCGCGGGGTGCGGCGGCGTTTCTTCGGTGCGGGAGGCATCTCGGGCTCCGGGGGGAGTCTCGGCTAGGCCGGGCCGGCCTTGTAACCGACCCCCCGGACCGTCACGACGATCTCGGGATGCTCCGGGTCCTTCTCGATCTTCGCTCGCAGTCGCTGGACGTGCACGTTGACCAGGCGGGTGTCGGCCGCGTGACGGTAGCCCCAGACCTGTTCGAGCAGGACCTCGCGGGTGAAGACCTGGCGCGGCTTGCGGGCGAGGGCGACCAGCAGGTCGAACTCCAGCGGGGTGAGGTTTATGGTCTCCTCCTCCCGCTTGACCGAGTGCCCGGCGACGTCGATGGTGATGTCGCCGATCTGCAGGATCTCCGGCGTCGGCTCGTCGGTGCGGCGCAGCCTGGCTCGCACCCTGGCGACGAGCTCCTTGGGCTTGAAGGGCTTGACGATGTAGTCGTCGGCCCCGGACTCCAGGCCGAGCACCACGTCGATGGTGTCGCTCTTGGCCGTCAGCATGACGATCGGCACCCCGGACTCGGCCCGGATCCGGCGGCAGACGTCGATCCCGTCGGCGCCGGGCAGCATCAGGTCGAGCAGTACAAGATCCGGCCGAGTGTCGCGGAACGCGTCAAGCGCCTTGTCACCATCGGAGACGAAGGAAGGTTCGAAACCCTCCCCGCGCAGCACGATACCGAGCATCTCGGCGAGAGCGGCGTCGTCGTCGACGACCAGCACGCGTCCTTTCATGGCCCCTCATTCGGTTTACGCAGTTCGGGAGTTATTGGGATAAACCGCTCGGTCGTCGAAGATTACCCTTGCCCGTCAAGTAGATGACACCGGCCGACGACCAGCCTTCCAAATGACGAACTTTAGGCGCACACAACGTGAAGCGCGCAATGGTGCCCCCGCACGGTCACCACCGGTCCCGGCGACTGCGAACGCCGGGCGGCGATGACCACGCTCCCAGTCTGCGGTAAACGACGGCGTCTCGGCCATCCCTCTGGCATCTCCGCCGCTCTCCGGGGAGATGAAACGTCCGCGTGATCGCCCGATCACCACGAACGGTGTGACCACATGCCAGGATTGGGATATGTCAGACGGTCACGGCTCCGCTCCCGGTACGCCCCCGGGCTGGGCGTCCAACCAACCTCCGCCGTACGGCGATGCCCCGGGATCGCCGTGGACCGCACCCGGCTCGGCCCCCGGCTCCCCCACGGGCCCGCCGCTTTCCGGGCCGCCCCACGGCCAGGCACCGTACCAGCAGGGCCCCTACGGCCCGCCGCCCCATGGCTCGCCGCCCTACGGCCCGCCGCCCTACGGCGTGCGCCAGGAGCCCCCCGCGATGCGCCCCGGGATCATCCCGCTGCGCCCGCTCGGCCTGGGCGACATCCTGGACGGCGCGATCAAGCTGATCCGCTCCAACCCCAAGAGCGTCCTGGGCCTGTCCGCGATCGCCGCGGCGCTGAGCGCGATCCCCTTGGCGATCGGGGAGGCGCTCCTGCTGGGCTCCACCGCGGCGACCCTGGAGAACCTGACGGACCCGAGCGCGCCGGCGAACCTTCCGGAGGCGAGCTTCCTCGCCCAGTACGGCGGCACCCTGCTCTCCTACGCGGTACAGCTCGTGGCGGTGACACTGCTGACCGGCGTGCTGACGCGCATCCTGGGCCGCGCCGTCTTCGGCGGCAGGATGACGGCGGGCGAGGCCTGGACGCTGGCCCGGAGCCGGGTGCCCACGCTGTTCGGGCTGGTGATCGTCAGCACGGTGGCCATACTCGCCCCGCTGCTCCTGATCGTCGGACTGTTCGCCGCGCTTGACGCGGCCGGTGCCGGACTCTCCGCGGTGGTCATCGCGGGCCTGCTGGCACTGCTGGCCTTCGTGGCATATGCCATGTTCATCACCACCCGGCTGGCGCTCGCCCCCGCGGCCGCGGTGCTGGAGCGGCTCGGCGTCGTCGACTCCCTGCGCAGGTCCTGGAACCTGGTCTCCGGCGGCTTCTGGCGGACACTCGGCATCCTGCTGCTCACCCAGATCCTCGCCGGTCTGGTCGGCACGTTGCTCTCCTTCCCGTTCACCCTGGGCGGGAGCCTCCTGGGCCTGCTGGGCGGAGGTTCCCTCGGGGCGCAGATCGCCACGGCGGTCCTCATCGCCGTGGGCGCGACCGTCGGCGCGATGATCACCTATCCCTTCCAGGCCGCGGTCAACGGCCTGCTCTACGCCGACCGGCGGATGCGCACCGAGGCGTTCGACCTGGTGCTCCAGACCGCGGCGATCGAGCAGCGACGGCAGGGCTGGGTGCACGCCTCGGCCGACGACCTGTGGGACCCCTCCGTCACGCCCACCCGCCCCGCGCGGCATGGGTTCCCCGATCAGGGAGCTCCGTGGTCCCACTCCTGACGTTCCCGTTCCCGACGTCCCCGATCGACATCGAGCGCGAGGAGGCTCGACGCCGGGCGATCCAGGAGCTGCTCGGAGCCGAGTACGCCAAGGAGTCCCTGGTCGACCGCCTCTGGCGAGGGGTGAACCAGTTCCTCGGCGACCTGCTCGACCAGGAGTCCGCGGGCGTCGTCGGCAGCCTGGCGGCGCGGGCCGTCCTCATCGTGATCGTGATCGGGATCATCGTCGCGGTGTTCCTGGTCGCCCGCAGGACCACCAGAGGCACCTTCGCGCGCGCGGGGGGGCTCTTCGGCGACCGCCGCCTCACCGCCGCCGAACACCGCGAGGCCGCCGAGCGGCTGGCCGCGGAGGCGCGGTGGGCCGAGGCGGTCCGCGAGCGGCTCCGGGCCGTCGCCCGCGACCTGGAGGACCGCGTGATCGTCGACTCCACGCCCGGCCGCACCGCCGGGGAGCTGGCGGCCGAGGCCGGGCGCGCGCTACCCGCGCTCGCCGCCGAACTGGCCGCGGCGGCCCGGGTGTTCGACGACGTGACCTACGGCGAGGTGCCCGGCACGCCCGAGGCCTACCGGGTCATGTGCGCTCTCGACGAGCACCTGCGCGCCGCCCGCCCGGCGCCGCCCGTACGGATGGAGACGCCATGAGCCTGGCCGCGCCCGAGCGAGCCGGGTCGACCTCCACCTCACCGACCGCCCGCGGCCTCTGGCGCGGCGGCAGGGGCGCCCTCCTGGTGGCGATCCTCGTGGTCGCCGTCGCCGTCGCCGGCGTGCTGCTCGGCGGCTCCGGCCAGGCGGGAAGACCTCTCGACCCCGCCGACACCTCACTGTCCGGCGGCAAGGGCCTGGCCCGGCTGCTACAGGCACGGGGGGTGCGGGTCGCGCGGGTCACCTCGGTCGCCGAGGCCGAGGCCCAGGCCAGGCAGGCCGGTTCCACGGGTAGCACCCTGCTGGTGAGCGACATCTCCCCGCTCGACGAGGCGGAGGCGGATCGGCTCGCCGCGACACCGTCGGACCTGCTGCTGGTGGGCGTACGGTCACATCTGGAGCGGCTCGCGCCGGGGGTGAACCCGGTGCGGGAGGTACGGGCGCGCTCCCGCGAGCCCCGGTGCGCGCTGCCGGCCGCGACGAGGGCGGGCAGCGCCTACCTCGGCGGCACGGCGTTCACCCTGCCCGCCGGGGCGACCGGCTGCTACCCCGCCGACGGGCGGCCCACCCTGGTCTTCCACCCCACCGGGGACCGGAAGGTCACCGTCACGGGCGACGGGCAGTTCATGACCAACCTGCGGCTCGCCGAGGACGGCAACGCCGCGCTGGCGATGAACCTCGCCGGCGGCCGGCCCACCCTGATCTGGCTGACGGCCCCCGAGACCGCCCCGCCGGCGGGGGGCCAGGCGGGTTTCTACGACCTGATCCCCGAAGGGGTCAGGTGGGCCGTGGTGCAGGTGCTCGTCGCGGTGCTGCTGCTGGCGCTCTGGCGGGGCCGCAGGATCGGTCCCGTGGTGGCCGAGCGGCTGCCCGTCGTCGTCAGGGCGGCCGAGACCGTCGAGGGACGTGCCAGGCTCTATCGTGCGAGGCGTGCCCGCGATCGGGCCGCCGCGGCCCTGCGCGCCGGCTTCATCGACCGGGTGACCCCCCGTCTCGGGCTGCCCTCAAGGGCGGGAGCCGACGCGCTGGTGAACGCGATCGCCGAGCGGACCGGCCAGCCGGCGCCACATGTGGGCGCCGCCCTGTACGGACCTCCGCCACTCGACGAGGCGGGGCTGGTAGCCCTGGCCGAATACATGGACATCGTGGAAAGGCAGGTCGGAAAGTCGTGACCACACCACCGGGGAACGGCGATCTCGCCGAGGCGACCTCCGTCGTCAGGACCGCGCCCGGCGCACCCGCCGCGCAGAGCGCGGACGGCGCCAGGGAGGCGCTGGGAGCCCTGCGCGCCGAGGTCGCCAAGGCGGTCGTCGGCCAGGACGCCGTGGTCACCGGGCTGGTGATCGCGCTGCTCTGCCGGGGCCACGTACTGCTCGAAGGCGTGCCGGGCGTCGCCAAGACCCTGCTGGTGCGTACCCTGGCGGCGGCGCTCTCGCTCGATTTCAAGCGCGTGCAGTTCACCCCCGACCTCATGCCGGGCGACATCACCGGTTCGCTGATCTACGACGCGAAGACCTCGGAGTTCGAGTTCCGCGAGGGTCCGGTCTTCACCAACCTGCTGCTCGCCGACGAGATCAACAGAACCCCTCCGAAGACGCAGGCCGCGCTGCTGGAGGCGATGGAGGAGCGCCAGATCAGCGTGGAGGGTACGGCGCGCGGGCTACCGGACCCGTTCATCGTGGCCGCCACCCAGAACCCCATCGAGTACGAGGGCACCTACCAGCTGCCCGAGGCGCAGCTCGACCGGTTCCTGCTCAAGCTGACCGTCCCGCTGCCGCCCCGCGACCAGGAGATCGCGGTGCTGGAGCGGCACGCGCTCGGCTTCGACCCGCGCGACCTGTCGCACATCAAGACCGTGGCCACCGTCGCCGACCTCGCCGCGGGACGCGCGGCGGTCAGCCAGGTGTACGTGGGCCCCGAGGTGCTCGGCTACATCGTGGACATCGCCAGGGCCACCCGCCAGTCGCCCTCGCTCCAGCTCGGCGTCTCGCCACGTGGCGCGACCGCGCTGCTGGCCGGGGCACGGGCCTGGGCATGGCTGTCGGGCCGCGCCTACGTGACGCCCGACGACGTCAAGGCACTGGCCAGGCCCGCGCTGCGGCACCGGATCCAGCTACGCCCCGAGGCCGAACTGGAGGGCGCGACCGCCGACGGCCTCATCGACGCCGTCCTCGCCTCCGTCCCCGTACCCCGCTGACCCATGGCGCTGACAGGACGGGCCGCGCTGCTGGCCCTGCTGGGCACCCTGGTCGTGCTGTTCGCCCCCCGTGGGGGGCCTGCCGTGGCCGGGGTGGCACTGCTGATCGCGGTGCTGGTCGTGATCGACCTGCTGCTGGCCGGAAGCGTGCGCCCGCTGCGCTTCACCCGCTCGGGCGAGCGGCTGGTACGGCTCGGCGAGTCGGTCACGGTCGAGCTGATCGTGGAGAACCCCGGTCCCCGCAGGGTGCGCGGCGTGCTCAGGGACGCCTGGCCCCCGTCCGCCGGGGCCACCCCCCGGCACCTGCCGCTGGACGTGCCGGCCGGCGAGCGCCGCCGGCTGGTCACGACGCTCACCCCCACCCGCAGGGGTGACCGCGAGGCGGTCACGGTGACGGTGCGGGCGCTGGGGCCGCTGGGCATCGCGGGCCGCCAGGGCTCGCACCGGGTGCCCTGGTCGGTCCGGGTGCTACCACCCTTCCTCAGCCGTAAGCACCTGCCCGCCAAACTGTCCAGGCTCAGGGAGCTGGAGGGCCAGCATCCGTCGATGGTCAGGGGGCAGGGCACCGAGTTCGACTCGCTGCGGGAGTACGTGGTCGGCGACGACGTCCGCTCGATCGACTGGCGGGCCACCGCGCGCCGCAACGACGTCGTGGTCCGCACCTGGCGGCCGGAGCGCGACCGGCGGGTGCTGATCGTGCTCGACACCGGCCGTACCTCGGCCGGGCGGGTGGGCACCGCCCCGATCCCGCTGGCCGGCGAGGTACCGAGGAGCGGCCAGCAGGGCAGGTCGCGGGTGGTGCCCGGCTGGCCCCGCCTCGACTGGTCGATGGACGCGGCACTGCTCCTGGCCGCGCTGGCCTCCCGCGCGGGCGACCGGGTCGACTTCCTGGCCCACGACCGCGCGGTGCGCGCCTGGGTGTCCGGCACCGGCCGTACGGAGCTGCTGTCCTCGCTGGTCAACACCATGGCTCCGATCGAGGCCGAGCTGGTCGAGGCCGACTCGGCCGGGATGGTCGCGGCGGTCATGTCACGAGCCAGGCGGCGCTGCCTGGTCGTCGTGCTGACCGACCTCAACCCGGCGGCGCTGGAGGAGGGCCTGCTGCCGGTGCTCCCCCAGCTCTCCGCCCGGCATCTGGTGCTCCTGGCCGCCGTCTCCGACCCGCAGGTGGCCGAGATGGCCGCCGGGCGCGGCACCTCCGAGCTGGTCTACGGCGCGGCGGCGGCCGAGCACCTGAGCGCGGGGCGGCGGCGGATCACCGCCCTGCTGCGCCGCCAGGGCGTGGAGGTGGTGGACGCCGCCCCCGAGCAGCTCGCCCCCGCCCTGGCCGACGCCTACCTGGCGCTGAAGGCGTCCGGGCGGCTCTGATGGTCGCCCGGACGCCCTGACCGGCGTGTCCGGGCCGCCGACGATGTCCGGGGGATCTGACGGCCTCCGGCCAGGCGCGTCGGCCCGGGGACCGTCACGTCACCGGCCCGGCGAGGCCGGGCAGGCCCGGAACGTCCGGTGGGGCGCTCAGCCGGCGCTCGGGGCGAGGTCGGGGGCGCGCTCCACGTCGCCGGTCTCGCCGGCGGCCACGGCCCGGCGGCCAAAGAAGATCACGTAGGCCAGGAAGGCCGCCTCCGCGACCACCCCGATGCCGATCCGCGCCCAGGTGGGCAGCCCCGAGGGGGTGACCAGCCCCTCGATCAGCCCGGAGATCAGCAGCACCACGACCAGGCCGAGTGCCACGCTCATCACGGCCCTGCCCTGCTCGGCCAGGGCCTCGACGCGCCTGCGCGGACCGGGGTCCACGACCGTCCAGCCGAGGCGCATGCCGACGGCGGCGGCGAGGAACACCGCGGTCAGCTCCAGCAGGCCGTGCGGGGTGATCAGGCCGAAGAAGATGTCGAGCTTGCCGCGCGAGGCCATCAATCCCGCGGAGACGGCCACGTTGACCGCGTTCTCCCACAGCACGTACGGGATCGGCAGGCCGAGCAGGATGGACATGATGATGACCTGCATCGAGACCCAGGCGTTGTTCACCCAGACCTGGCCGGCGAAGGAGGTCGCCGGGTTCTCCGAGTAGTAGTCGGCGAAGTCGTGCTCGACGAGCTGGGTGATCTGTTCCGGGGTGGCGATCGCCGCCTGGACGCCGGGGTTTTTCGCCACCCAGACGGCGACGACCGTGGAGACCAGCAGGAACGCGGCGGTGGTGGCCATCCACCACCAGCGGGCCCGGTAGGCGACCACCGGGAAGGAGACGGCGAAGAAGCGGATGAACTCCCGCCAGGCCGGGGTGTGCGCCCCGGTCACCGCCGAGCGGGCCCGGGCGACGAGCGCCGACAGGCGGCCCACCAGGATCGGGTCCGCCGAGGCCGAGCGGACCAGGGACAGGTGCGTGGCCACCCGCTGGTAGAGGTCGACGAGCTCGTCGACCTCCGCGCCGTCCAGCGAGCCACGCCGCCGGACCAGATCCTCAAGGCGGTCCCAGGCGGGCCGGTGCGCGGTGACGAAGGCGTCGATGTCCACGCGGGCAGCCTATCCAGTCACGGGTAGGGTGCTGATTGTGTCCGATGTCGTAACCGGCGAGGCCGTGGTCGTCGAGGTCCGTGTCGCCCAGCTCCCGAGCAGGGCCGCGGCGCTGCTGATCGACATGACGGTCCAGGTCCTGATGCTGCTGGGGATCTCCCTGCTGGTCGGCAGCCTGGGCCTGCTGAGCGACCCGGCTCTGACGACGATGGTCTACCTCGTGCTCACCGTGCTCGTGATCGTGGGATACCCGGTGGTGTTCGAGACGCTCACCCGCGGGCGCAGCCTGGGCAAGCTCGCCCTCGGACTCCGGGTCGTCAGCGACGACGGCGGTCCCGAGCGGTTCCGGCAGGCCCTGTTCCGCGGGCTGGCCGGGGTCCTGGAGTTCTGGATGCTCAGCGGCGCCCCCGCGCTGATCAGCTCGCTGATCTCGGAGAAGGGCAAGCGGCTCGGCGACATCTTCTCCGGCACCATCGTGATCTCCGAGCGCGCTCCGCGGCAGTACGGGCCTCCGCTGGACATGCCGCCGCAGCTCGCCTCCTGGGCGGCGACGCTGGAGCTGTCGCGGCTGCCCGAGCAGGTCGCGGCCACCGCGAGGCAGTACCTCATGCGCTGGCACGATCTGGCCCCCGCCGTGCAGCACGGGATGGGGGTGCGCATCGCCACCGAGATGTCGGCCTTCGTGTCCCCGCCGGCCCCGCCCGGCGTGCCGCCGTTCGCCTACCTGACCGCCGTCCTGGCCGAACGCCGGCGCCGCGAGCAGGCGCGCCTGGCGCAGCAGACCGGCACGCACCGGCCCGCCCAGCAGTGGCCCGGCCACGCCTCGCCCCAGCCCTACCTGACCGCACCGTCGCCCCAGCCTTATGCGCCTCCCGGAAGCGGAGACCGGCCGTACGCCCCTCCCGGGGTCGCCCCCGATCCCTACGGCCGGCCCGCCTACCGGCCGTCACAGCCGCGGATCCCGCTCCCTCCCCCGGCCGGGCCGCCGTATCCGGCGTCCCCGCCACCCGCGGCCCGGCCCGTCGAGCAGGTACCCGGCCCCACGCCGGGCGGTTTCGTCCCTCCGGCCTGACCTCCCCGGACAGGCACGCCGTACGGGCGGCGAGACATCGCCTTCGCCGCGCCTGCCCCAACGAGCCGACCGCGGGCGAATCGCGAGAACGCGGCGCCACGGGTGCCCGGCAGGCGAGGAGGGATGGCGGGAGACCCGCCATCCCTCCTCTCACCGGACCTGCGGGCCCGGCACCGTTCTCACCTCAGGGCACTCAGTGACCGCCCCGGTAGGAGGCCTGGGTCTGCACGTTCAGCAGGTCCAGGCGCACGTTCCTGGCCGGGTCGGTACGGCGGTCGTCGATCTTGATGACCTCCAGGCCCCGGTAGAAGTCGCTGGCGTAGACATAGCCGTTGTAGTAGTACGCCGACCAGATGCCGCCGCCCCCGCCGTTCGGCTCGGGGCCCCGCTCGAAGAAGCCGAACTCCTGCGGGCGGGCCGAGTCGGTGAAGTCCACGAAGGAGACGCCGCCCTGGTACCAGGCCTGGACCAGGATGTCCTTGCCCTTGACCGGGATCAGCGAGCCGTTGTGCGCGACACAGTTCTCGGTGTCGGCCTGGTAGCGGCCGATCTTGAAGTAGCTCTTGAAGACCAGCTTGCCGCGGACGATGTCGTAGATGGCGTCGGCGCCGCGGTTCGGGCCGATCGCCTCGTTGCAGGTGGCCGCGCCACCGCCGCCGAGCTCGTCGGTGAAGATGACCTTGGTGCCCCTGTTGTTGAACGTCGCCGAGTGCCAGAACGCGAAGTTCGGGTCGGTGGTCCGCGCGGTGACCACCGGGTTCTCCCGGTCGGAGATGTCGAACAGGACGCCGTCCCCCATACAGGCTCCGGCCGCGATGTCCTTCTCCGCGTAGACGGTGATGTCGTGGCAGCCACTGGTCGGGCGCAGCAGGCCGGGCTGCGTCTCGTTGCCGCCGTCGGGGAAGACGACCGGCGTGCTGACCACGGCCGCGTCGGTCGGCTTGCGCAGCGGCACCTTGATGATCGAGATCTTGTCGTGCGGCGGCAGGCAGTCGGGGAACGAGTCGCTCGGGGCGTAGGAGGAGACGTACAGGTAGACGTTCTTCTTGTCCCTGCCCTTGCCGGGAACCAGCGTCAGGGTGTGCGAACCACAGGCGGTTTCCACCGCCTTGATGTACTTGGGGTTCTTCTTGTCGCTGATGTCGAAGATCCGGACGCCTTCCCACGACTCCTTGATGTCGGCGCCCTGACCGACGCTGTTACAGGAGTCGTCGCTGCGGGAGTTGTCGACCGCGCCGAACAACAGGTCGCCGTAGACGGAGACGTCCATTTGGGAACCGGGGCACAGCACGCCGCTGACCAGCTTGGCCCGCTTCGGGTTCCTGATGTCGTAGATCGAGAAACCGCCGTAGTTGCCGACGTAGGCGTAGTCGCCCTGGAAGGCGATGTCGCTGTTGACGGTGGTCTCAAGGCCGGGAAGCTTGGGCAGGGTGGCCACGTGCGTCACGTTGGGACTGGTGACGACCTCACCGGGCGGGGGAATGTCGGCGGCCTGTGCGGAGACCGTGGTCATCAGCATCGCGACGGCCGTCGCCGCCACGACCAATGCCCTGACGGTCCTTCGTGGAGCGAACACTCGGGTGCCTCCTTGGAACGGACATAAGGCATGCATAAATTAGCAAATTGTCCGCACTGACACCCGGGTCAACAAGCCATGACTTTGTCACAATAAAATATGATTCAACGTCTTTACTGAGGCCTTGAAAAAGTTTACGCTCTACCTCCTTTTCTCGATTCGCCCCGGCGCTCCACCCCGTCACCGGTGATGGCCACCGGGCGCCCGTCGGGTGCTCGGTGGCCATCACGTCAGAGGTCAGTGACCCTTGTTGTCGGGCTGGTAGGAACCCTGGGTCTGCGGGTTCAGGTCCTTGAACTTGACCTTGGCGGCCTTGTCCGTGAGCTTGTCATTGATCTTCAGAACGTCAAGACCAAGGTTGAAGTCGCTGCCGTAGATGTGGCCGTTGTAGTAGTAGGCGGACCAGAAGCCACCGCTGAGCCTGTGGGCGCTGTCGGGGCCGCGCTCGAAGAAGGCGATCTCCTTGGCGTTGGCCGAGTCGGTGAAGTCCACGACCGAGATGCCGCCCTGGTACCAGGCCTGGACCATGATGTCCTTGCCCTTGACCGGGATCAGCGAGCCGTTGTGCGCGACACAGTTCTCGGTGTCGTCCTGGTGGCGGGGAATCTTGAAGTAACCCTTGAAGGCGAACTGGCCGCCGTCGATGTCGTAGTAGGCGTTGGCGCCGCGGTTCGGGCCGATCGCCTCGTTGCAGGTGGCCGCGCTGCCGCCGCCGAGCTCGTCGGTGAAGACGACCTTGGTGCCCTCGTTGTTGAAGGTCGCCGAGTGCCAGAACGCGAAGTTCTCGTCGTCCCGGACCGTGGCGGTGACCTTCGGGTCGACCGGGTTGGAGATGTCCATCAGGATGCCCTCGCCCATGCAGGCGCCGGCCGCGATGTCCTTCTCCGGGTAGGCGGTGATGTCGTGGCAGCCGCTCGTCGCCGAGGTGCGGTAGGGGTACGGCAGGCTCTCGCCGGGGTTACCACCGTCCGGGAACAGAACCGGCGTGGCGACGACCTCGGCGGCCGTCGGGTTCTTCACCGGCACCTTGATGATCGAGATCTTGTCGTGCGGCGGCTGGCAGTCCGGGAACGACGCGCTCGGGCTGTAGGAGGAGACGTAGACGTAGACGTTCTTCTTGTCCCTGCCCTTGCCGGGGACGAGAGTCAGGGTGTGCGAGCCACAGTTGGTCTCGACCGCCTTGACGTACTTGGGGTTCTTCTTGTCGCTGACGTCGAAGATCCGGACGCCCTCCCACGAGTCCTTGATCGAGGCGCTCTGGCCGACGCTGCTGCAGGAGTCGTTGTTGCGCGAGGAGTCGACCGCGGCGAAGAGCAGGTCGCCCTCGATGGCCAGGTCCATCTGGCCGCCGGGGCAGACCACCGAGCTGACCAGCGAGGTCTCGTTCGGCTTCTTGATGTCGTAGATCGAGAAGCCGGTGTAGTTACCGACGAAGGCGTAGTCGCCCTGGAACGCCATGTCGGTGTTGATGTCCGTCAGGTTGGCGGGCTTGGGCACATTGGTGACGTGCTCGATGTTCGCGCTCTTGGCGATCTCGCCGGGTGCCGGGATGTCGGCGGCCTGCGCGGGAACCGCGGCCAGCACCGTGGCGACGGCGACTCCGGCCACGAACAGGAAACGGCCGGTCAGACCCTTCCCAGAGGGGGTGGACACTCGTGAACCTCCTAGCTACATGCACTGATAAAGCGTGCATAAGTGCCTAAATCGTTCATCCTGCACGGTCGGTCAGGCAAGCCGTCACAGTGTCAGCAACTGTTTTCGATATGCGGCCTTTACGGACCGCCCCGGGAGGGGTTACGGTCTTGCGGCATTGGACATACAGCCCGAAATACCCCGCATCTTCGGTGCGGGCCCCCTCTCGTCATATCGGCCCGACCCGTTAGGGTTGGGGTGTTCCGCGGCAGCCACGTTGGACATGGCGTTCCAGACGGGACAGGGTGTGCCGTGTTCACGTGCGGGCTTCGGGCGTTCCCGGCCTGCGGACCGACAGATCCGACCGGCGGGCCGGAAGCTGAGATCCCCGGCTTTCCGGCCGTGGAAGGACGTCAATGGACATTCACCAAGGAGGCCGGGTGCGCGTCGCGCTCATCGCCGTGATCACCGCACTGTCTCTCAGCGCGTGCACCTCGGAGCCGGAGCCGTCCGCGGCCCCCCAGGCCCAGGCCCAGGCCTCGGCGCCGGTGATCGCCCCGGGCAGGCCGGGTGAGGTCGCCAGGACCGTCGACCCGAGCGAGGCCGCCACGCTCGTGCCCCTGCCCACCGCCAACGCGGCCGACGTGAAGTACGTCCAGGACATGATCGTTCACCACCGTCAGGCCCTCGACATGTCCGCCCTGGCCCCGACCCGGTCCGAGCACACCAAGCTGAAGGGCCTGGCCTCCCGGATCAAGGACGCGCAGGGGCCGGAGATCCAGTTCATGACCACCTGGCTCCAGCAGCAGGGGCAGCGGGTTCCCGAACACCATGCCGGGCACGGCGACATGCCCGGCATGGCCACGCCGGAGCAGATGGAGGCGCTCAAGGCCGCCTCGGGCAAGGACTTCGACCTGCTCTTCCTCCAGCTCATGACCGCGCACCACCAGGGCGCCATCACGATGTCCGAGCAGGTCCTGACCTCCGGCTCACACGTGCGGATCGAGGAGCTGGCCAACGACGTCTCGGTCACCCAGAGTGCCGAGATCCGCAGGATGCGGGAGATGCAGGCCGAACTCTGAGCCGCTCCCCCTCACGAACGACCCCGTTGGCCGACCGCCATCGGCCGGTGTCCGATGTCGTCATCCGACGCGGGACACCCAGGGTGAGCGGAGTCGCCGACGGGGGGATCCCCCTGCGCGGCCCGCTCGCCCGTTCAGGGTGACGCGTGGATCGCGGGCCGAGGTGCGGGCGTGACTACGAGCCGAGCCGCCACGAGTGGAGATACTCCCCCTGCTCGGGGGTGAGCTCGTCCGTCTCGATCCCGGCCGCGGCCAGCTTGAGCCGCGCCACCTCCACGTCGACCTCCCCCGGCACGTCGTAGACCCCCGGCTCCAGCCGCACCCGCTCACGGGCCAGCCAGGCCACCGAGAGCGCCTGCGCGGAGAAGGACATGTCCATGACCGCGGCGGGATGCCCCTCGGCGGCCGTCAGGTTCACCAGGCGGCCCTCGGCGAGCAATAGGATCCTGCGACCGTCCGCGAGAACGTACTCGTCGGTATTGGGGCGTACCCCCCGGTGGATCTCCTGTGCCAGGCCGTCCAGGGCGCGGACGTCGATCTCGACGTCGAAGTGTCCGGCATTGGCGAGGATCGCGCCGTCCTTCATCTCCGCCAGGTGCTCGCCCCTGATCACGTCGCGGTTGCCGGTGACCGTGACGAACACGTCCCCGGCGCGGGCGGCCGCCGCCATCGACCGTACGTCGTAGCCCTGCAGCAGGGCGTCCAGCGCCTTGACCGGGTCGATCTCGGTCACCACCACCCGCGCGCCCAGGCCCCTGGCCCGCTCGGCGACGCCCCGGCCGCAGTAGCCGAAACCGGCGACCACCACGGTCTTACCCGCGAGCAGCGTGTTCGTGGCGCGCATGATGCCGTCCATAGTCGACTGGCCGGTGCCGTACCGGTTGTCGAACATCCGCTTCGTCCGCGTGTCGTTGACCGCCACCACGGGGAACCTCAGGGCCCCCTCCGCGGCCATCTGGCGGAGCCTGATGATGCCGGTGGTGGTCTCCTCGCACCCCCCGGACACCGTCCGCAGCAGTTCGGTCCGCTCGGTGTGCAGGATGTTGACCAGGTCGCAGCCGTCGTCCAGGACGATGTCGGGGACGATGTCGAGCGCCTGGTGGATGTGCTGGTAGTAGACGTCCCTGGTGACCCCCGCCCGCGCGTGCACGACGACGCCGTAGTCACGGAGCGCCTCGGCGACGTCGTCCTGGGTGGACAGGGGGTTCGACGCGGCCAGGGCTATCTCAGCCCCGCCCGCCCTGAGCGTGCCCATGAGCACGGCGGTCTCGGCGGTGACGTGCAGGCACGCGGCGATCCGCAGCCCTTCCAGCGGCCGCTCGGCGGCGAACCGCTCACCGAGGGCGGTGAGCACCGGCATCGCCCGCGCCGCCCACCCGATCCTCCGCTCACCCGCGGCCACCAGAGCGCTGTCCACGTCTCTCCCCAGATCGCCCGCCAGATCGCCCGAAGGCCCCCGCGAAACCGCGGGGGCCGATGAGACTCAACCGCAGTTATCAGTAACGGTAGTGCTCGGGCTTGTAGGGACCCTCGACGTCCACGCCGATGTACTCGGCCTGGGCCTTGGTGAGCTTGGTGAGCTTCACTCCCAGGGCGTCGAGGTGGAGGCGGGCGACCTTCTCGTCCAGGTGCTTGGGCAGCACGTAGACGCCGATCGGGTAGTCGTCGGTCTTGGTGAACAGCTCGATCTGCGCGATCACCTGGTTGGTGAAGGAGTTGGACATGACGAACGAGGGGTGACCGGTGGCGCAGCCCAGGTTCATCAGGCGGCCCTCGGCGAGCACGATGATCTGCTTGCCGTCGGGGAAGCGCCAGGTGTGGACCTGCGGCTTGACCTCGGTCTTCTCGATACCGGGAATCCTGGCCAAACCGGCCATGTCGATCTCGTTGTCGAAGTGACCGATGTTGGACACGATCGCGTTGTGCTTCATCTGGGCCATGTGGTCGGCCGTGATGATGTTGAAGTTGCCGGTCGTGGTGACGAAGATGTCGGCGATGCCGACGACCTCGTCCAGCGTGGTGACCTGGAAGCCATCCATGGCGGCCTGAAGCGCGCAGATCGGGTCGATCTCGGTGATGATGACCCGGGCCCCCTGGCCCTTGAGCGCCTCGGCGCACCCCTTGCCGACGTCGCCGTAGCCGGCGATGACCGCCACCTTGCCGCCGATCAGCACGTCGGTGGCGCGGTTGAGGCCGTCGAGCACCGAGTGACGGCAGCCGTACTTGTTGTCGAACTTGGACTTGGTCACCGAGTCGTTGACGTTGATCGCCGGGAAGAGCAGCGTGCCGGCCTTGAACATCTCGTACAGGCGGTGCACACCGGTGGTGGTCTCCTCGGTGACGCCCTTGATGCGCGAGGCGACCTGGGTCCAGCGGCCCTCGTCGGTGACCGTGCGGCGGAGCAGGTCGAGGATGATGCCCCACTCCTCCGGGTCGTCCTCTCCCGTGCTGGGCACGGCGCCGGCCTTCTCGTACTCGGCGCCCTTGTGGACGAGCAGGGTGGCGTCGCCGCCGTCGTCGAGGATCATGTTGGGGCCGTCACCGCCGGGCCACACCAGGGCCTGCTCGGTGCACCACCAGTACTCCTCCAGCGTCTCGCCCTTCCAGGCGAAGACCGGGACGCCCTTGGGGTCCTCGGGGGTGCCCTCGGGGCCGACGACCACGGCGGCGGCGGCGTGGTCCTGGGTGGAGAAGATGTTGCAGCTCACCCAGCGAACCTCCGCGCCGAGCGCGACCAGGGTCTCGATGAGCACGGCGGTCTGGATGGTCATGTGCAGCGAGCCCATGATCTTCGCCCCGGCCAGCGGCTGGGCCTTGGCGTACTCCTCGCGGACGGCCATCAGACCCGGCATCTCATGCTCGGCGAGCTGGATCTCCCTGCGCCCAAAGGCCGCAAGGGAAAGGTCGGCGACCTTGAAGTCCATGTGTGGTTACCCCTCTGGTTGATGGGCGGTCCGCCTCACACCCTCGCCGATCACGCTTCGCTCTCGGGCCGGGCTCACCACTCCACCGGAAAAGTCGACGGTTGCGAGTTTAGGCGGCCGGGGAGCCTTCGCGCACCTTCCGAGCGGGTAACCTGACACAAGAATGTAAGCTTTCCCGAAAATCTGCGGAGAGGGGGCGGCGATGCGGATCACCGAGGCCGCCAGGAAGCTCGGCATGTCCCCCCGGATGCTCCGCTACCGCGAGGCACTCGGCCTGCTCCCGGAGATCAGGAACCAAGGCGCGCACCGGCGGTTCGGCCCCGAGGAGCTCTCCGCCGTCGCCCAGAGCGTCGAGCTGGAGAAACGGTTCGACATCTCCCCCGCCGAGCTGGCCTTCGCGCTGCGAACGCTGAGCGAGCCCGCGGTCGCCCAGGCCGTGCGGGACCTGGGCCTGCGGATCGGCCGTCTCCAGGCGCCCCGCAGGGCCCTGGACTTCGAGAAGGAGAAGGCGCTGCGGCTGCTCCAGCGCCCCCAGCCGTCTCGTCCGGATTCAGACTGAGCCGTTGACCCTGGATCTGTCCAGGTCGGGCTCCAGGTAGATGACGCGGGCCTCGGGGACGGCGGTGCGGACGCGCTGCTCGGCCTCGTCGATGCCCCGGGCCACCTCCGCGGCCGTGTCGTCGTGCTCCACCGCGATCTTGGCGGCGACCAGGATCTCCTCCGGGCCCAGGTGGAGCGTGCGCATGTGGATGACCCGGGTCACCTCAGGCGCGCTCTCCAGGGCCTGCGCGATGCGTGTCTCGACCTCGGGGCCCGCACCCTCGCCGATCAGCAGCGACTTGGTCTCGACCGCCAGGATGACCGCGATGATGGCCAGCAGGACACCGATCATCAGGGTGCCGATGCCGTCCCAGACGGGGTTGCCGGTCACCACGGCCATCGTCACGCCGAAGAGCGCGAAGAGCAGGCCGAGCAGCGCGCCCAGGTCCTCAAGCACGATGACCGGCAGCTCGGGCGACTTGGAGCGGCGGATGAACTGCACCCACGTCTGGTCTCCCCGGACCGCGTTGGACTCGATGATCGCCGTCCTGAACGAGAACGCCTCGGCGATGATCGCGAAGATCAGCACGCCGAAGGCCCATATCGGGGAGTTGAGCTCCTCCGGAGCGGAGATCTTGTGCCAGCCCTCGTAGAGCGAGAACACCGCGCCGATGGTGAACAGCACGACCGCCACCACGAAGGCGTAGAAGTAGCGCTCCCTGCCGTATCCGAAGGGATGCTGGGGCGTGCGCGCGCGCTGCGCGCGCTTGCCGCCGAGGAGCAGCAGCGCCTGGTTGCCCGAGTCGGCCACCGAGTGGACCCCCTCGGCCAGCATGGATGACGACCCCGTGAAGAAGGCCGCCACGAATTTGGCCACCGCGATCGACAGATTGGCGGCCAACGCCGCGATGATTGCCTTGGTACCGCCGCCCGCACTCACGGCAGCCTCCGCTCAGCTCATTGTTCTGGTAAAGATGAGACAGGATCCTATTGTGAAATCCTCGCCCTGACTTCTGTAATCGCCGACACAACGGTCGGATCGATCCCGTACCCGAGAGCGAGGTACGCACTCGCGAAGTCTCCGAGGGCGATCAGCACGGCGAGCCGCTCCAGCGGGTGCTCCCCCTCGGCGACGATCTGCGTGACCGGAACGCCGCGATCCTCCGCCAGACGCACCGACGCCTCCCGGTGCCGTACGACCCGGGGGTGCTCCTCGACGTCGCGCAGCACGAACAGCCGGAGCGACCTGCCGCTCTCGTCGGCGAAGATGTCGCGGTGGGCGAGCGGGCCGTCGAGGGCGGCCACCTGGTTGTGGCCGACCTCGGGGAGCTCTCCCCACATCGCCGGATACCTACCGTTCACATTGAGCCCGCGGGCCCACTGGTGGGCCGCGACAGCCGCCACCGGGGAGGATCCCCAGATCATCGGCACGGTCTCGGCGATCTCCATGGCGAGTGACTTGCCGGGATTGATGAACGACTCGCTCGTCGGGCGGCAGCGGTGCGCGAGGTCCTCAAGGCGCCTGGCCACCCCCTCGAACACCTCCTCACCCGCTGTGATCAGGCCGAGCTCGGCCGCGGCGACGATCAGCGGGACCGACAGCGCCCATATCCCGGTACGGAGCCGGCCTCCTCCGTCCGTGACGGGCACGAACGGCGCTCCCGCCTGCCTGGCGATCGCGTGCAGCGGCGAATCGGGGGTACCGACGGCGAGCAGGCGGCAGCCTCGGCGGACGGCCTCGGCGGCCACCGTGAGCGTCTCCTCGGCCCCGCCCGAGCGCGACACCGCGATCACCAGGTCGGTCGCGCCGATCCAGCCCGGCAGCCGGTAAGACCTGACGGTCACGATCGGCAGCGGGGCGCCGTGGCCGCACACCACGTTGAGGATGTCACCGGCGATGCCCGAGCCGCCCCCGCCGGCGACCACGACCGCCCGGGGCCGGCCGTCCTCGGCGAGCGAGGACAGGCCTGACTCCAGGGCGGCCCGGTGGGAGGTACGGACCTGCGCGGCCGAGTCGGCCACCGCCCGCAGCATGCCCGACGGGTCACCGTCGACCAGCTGTTCTCCTTCGTCGAGCCGATCGGGCTCCCAGTTCACGACTTCCGGGCCTCGTCGACCAGCAGGACCGGGATGTCGTCCCGGACCGGGTAGACCAGGCCGCAGGAGGCGGAGGTGCAGGACAGCTCGTCCACCTCGGGCTCGGCTCGTAGCGGAGACTTGCAGTTGGGGCAGGCCAGGATCTCCAGCAACCAGTCGTCGATCTTCACTCGTTCAGCTCCTCACGACAGCAAGGACCTCGTCCCTGATCGCTGCCATCTGAATCTCGTCTGCCGCCTCGGCGTTCAGCCTGAGCAGCGGCTCTGTGTTGGACGGACGGAGGTTGAACCACCATCCTGGGCCGGAGACGGTCAGGCCGTCCAGCTCGTCGAAGGTGACGCCGTCGCGGGCGGCGAACGTCTCGCGAACCCGCTCCGTCGCGGCGGCCTGGTCGGCGACCGTGCTGTTGATCTCTTCTGAGGCCGCGTAGCGGGTGTATTCGGCCAGGATCTCCGAGAGCGGCTTCTCCTGCTCGCCCAGTGCGGCCAGCACGTGCAGCGCGGCCAGCATGCCGGAGTCGGCGAACCAGAAGTCCTTGAAGTAGTAGTGGGCGGAGTGCTCGCCGCCGAAGACCGCGCCGGTCTCGGCCATCTCGGCCTTGATGAACGAGTGACCCACGCGGGTGCGGACCGGCCGGCCACCGTGCTCGGTGACGATCTCCGGAACGCCTCTGGAGGTGATCAGGTTGTGGATGATCACAGCGCCGGGGTGCTTGACCAGCTCGCGGGCGGCGACCAGCGCGGTGATCGTGGACGGCGAGACCGATTCGCCGCGCTCGTCGACGACCCAGCAGCGGTCGGCGTCGCCGTCGAAGGCCAGTCCGATGTCGGCGCCCACGTCGAGCACCGCCTTCTGCAGGTCGCGCAGGTTGTCCGGCTCGATGGGGTTGGCCTCGTGGTTGGGGAAGGTGCCGTCGAGCTCGAAGTAGAGGGCGGTCAGCTCGATGGGCAGCCCCTCGAAGACCGTCGGGACCGTGTGCCCGCCCATCCCGTTCCCCGCGTCGACCACGACCCGCAGCGGCCGGATGCCGGAAAGGTCGACCAGGCCGCGCAGGTGGTCGGCGTAGCCGCGCAGCAGATCGCGCTCGGAGACCGTCCCGCCCCCCTGGCCGCCGAGGCCGCCCGACGCCAGGATCGCGGCGGCCCGGTCCCGGATCTCGATGAGCCCGGTCTCTCCGCCGATCGGCACGGCGCCGGCCCTGCACATCTTCATGCCGTTGTAGCGGGCCGGGTTGTGGCTGGCCGTGAACATCACCCCGGGCAGGCCGAGGCTGCCGCTCGCGTAGTAGAGCAGGTCCGTGGAGCCCAGCCCGGCGTGGATCACGTCGGCCCCCCGCGAGGTGGCCCCCCGGGTGAAGGCCGCCGCCAGAGGCGCCGACGACTCGCGCATGTCGTGTGCCACCACGGCGGTCGCGGCCCCGGTCACTTCCACGAAGGCCGCGCCGACCGCCTCGGCGGTCTCCTCGTCGAGTTCGTCCGGCACGACGCCACGAACGTCGTACGCTTTGAAGATCTTGACAAGGTCGCCCACTCCAGCTCCGCCCTCTGCGTCGTGTCCGCTGCCGTTGCCTTCCAGTTAGCGCTGGTCAGCGCATTGTCGGGCAGTCCGCGCCTTACGACGCGAACGTTCTCCCTCGCGGGAGTTCTCGCTTCACCGCCGACCGCCTGACCTTGCGGCCCGGTCTTACCCCGGCTCCACGAGCGTTTAAAGTCTCCCCGCAACCCTGGGCGACCTGACCGTGAGCACGATCAACGCTTCAGGAGACCAAAACCCTCACCGGCTACGGCAAGGCCACGACCAACCGGCCGTATCACTCTCCCAAGCATGCCAGAGCATAACGGCGCACACTCATATCCGAGCAGCTCTTGCTCCCCAGCCTAGTAGGGTCAGCGGTCGCGCTGGGGTTGAGCGGAGCGGAGCACCCGCAGATGACCCCGGCGCCCGACCTCGACGCCCTGGCCGACCGGCTCGGTGCCGCCGCTGGGGGCGGGTCTCGCGGCCTCGCGGACCGCGTTGGCGAGGGCTTCCAGGTCGTCCGTACTCGGTGTGGCGCCGTCGGTCGGCAGGCGGACCACCTCCCAACCGCGGGGGGCGGTGAGCCGCTCGGCATGCTCGGCACACAGGTCGTAACAGTGCGGCTCGGCGTACGTCGCCAAGGGCCCGAGAACAGCGGTCGAATCGGCGTAGACGTACGTGAGCGTGAAAACGGCAGGCTGACTGCACGCGGTGCGGGAACAGCGGCGGACGGGGCTCACGGTGGGACCGTATCCGGTAAGCGTCCGGGGCGCCACTATCTGAGCGCTCTTAACGAGCGTGTCGCCACAATTCGGACACGTGTCCCGGCTTCCACCCGCCTGTATGGCTTACGCCCCTCCTCCGCGCTCCCGCCACACGGCCTCTCCGGTCCCACACTCGGCACACCGCCCTCCGTCACCGGCACTCCCGCCCCACGCACTCGATACGACACCTTCCGTCACCGGCACTCCCGCCCCCGCTCGGGTCACGTCTAAGCTGGGGCCGTGAGCCCGGCACCCGGCAGACCTCGTTCTCCCCGCAGGCGCGACAGGCACGGCCGCGGCCTGCGCGGTCCGCTCGCGCCCTCGCACGTGCCGATCGCCAAGTCCCGCAGCGAGCGGTTCGACGATCTCGTCCTGGACGCCGTCGACCGGCTCAAGCCCCGGTGGGCCAAACAGCTGGCGGCCGTGGAGTTCGCGGTCGAGGAGGTCCCGCCGATCAGCGAGCTGGGCGACGGCCCCGAGCTGCTGACCGGCGACCCGATCCCGTTCGGGCGGGCCAAACCCGCCGACGGGAACCGCCCGGCCGTTGTGATCATTTACCGTCGCCCCCTGGAGAGCCGGTCCCGCGATCGTGACCACCTCGGCGCGATGGTGCACGAGGCGGTGGTCGAGCAGGTCGCGGGCCTGCTCGGGCTCTCTCCAGAATCGATCGACCCCGGCTTCGACGACCACGACTGACCCGTCCAAAGCGCCTCTCAGGGCAGGACCGTCGCGGCGGACTCCGCGATCGGCGGGATCAGCGCCCACATCCGGGCCGCGGCCAGTGGCTGCACGGTCAGCGCCAACCCGCCCTTGAGCCGCTCGTCCATGACGCGCCCGCCGTAGACCGGCCCCGAGCCGGGCATCGGCTGCACGACCACCGCGAAGGCCCCGTCCACCTTGGGCAGTTTGACCTGCTTGGTACGCGAGGCGGAGATGTCCACCTGGAACGGCTCACCCGGATCGCCCTTGCGCGGAACCACCTGCACGCTCACCTTGCCCGCGGTGTCCGGCGCGGTCAGCAGCAGCTGGGAGGTCACCTTGCCTCCCGTACGGTTGTCGGCGACGACGCTTCCCAGGTCGACGGGGTCCGCCCCGGCGGTGAAGGCCACGTCGGCCTTCGCCCCGGTGCCGGTGGCGACGAGTCCCGCGACGATCGGGGTCTCCGAGGTGAGCACCAGCGCGGACGGCTGGCCGCCGATCCCGGTGGACAGGTCGAGGGTGGCGACGGAACCGGCGGGCACCTCGACGAGCTCGCGGCCCTTGAGCGCGTACGTCCCGTCGGGGGTGAGCGCCCTGACCTCGACCAGCGTGTCGACCTCGGCGTCGGAGGCGACGAGCAGCTCGCGTTTCCCGCCGCCACCGGGGATGCCCGGCACGACGACGCGGGTGGCGGGGGCCGCGGAGACGGGCAACCAGTCGACGCCGCGCCCGCCGTTCATGATCGCCCTGGCCGCGGCGGTGACCCGCCCGGAGCTGGTGCGCACCTGGATCGCCAGGACGAGCGCCGTGGGCGCGAGATCCCCGACCTTGATCGAACGGTTCTCGCCGGGTTTCAGGGTGAACACACCACCGCTGTCGGCGACCACGGGACCCTCGCCCGAATAGACCATGATCTCCGCGATGGCCGGGGCGAGATCGGCGTTGGTCAGGTAGAGCGTGACCTCGGCCGCGGCCGGTCCCGGGCCGACCAGCCAGGTGCTCGCCACCGGCTCGGTGCAGCGCACCCCGGCCAGCCCTCGCTGCCTGCCCGACTTCTCCTTGCGGGTCTGCGCCACCTCCAGGCCCGCCGCCATGCTCCCGGTGGCCGTGATGACAAGGGGCGGCGACGAGGCGGGGACCTTCTCATGCCAGAGACGGCCGGGGGTGTCGAGGGTGGCGAGGGTCTTGTCGCCGGTGACCAGTGCCGCGGCCCCCTGCGCCCGGCTGCCCGGCGGCGCCACCACGGCGACGGAGGTGTCGCCGGGCGATGGGCAGACCGTCGTCACCGAGGCGACGGGAACCTTCTGAACCTGTGGCGCGGGGGTGGCGACCGCCTGCGGCTGGGTGGCGGAGGCCACCCCGTACAGGGCGAGCAGGGCCACCAAGACCAGCACCAGCAGGCTGAACCGGTTCTCGATCAGGGATTTCACCGGGGGGCCAGCTCTCTACGGGACTCGGGCAGGTCCTGTGGGGCGGCGGGCTGGTCGGACTCGGTACGCGAGCCGGGCGCGGCCAGCACCAGGACGACCAGCACCAGCGCGGCCTGAATCCACAGCCAGCGGCTGTGCCAGGGGTCGCCGGGCGGGGTGACGGGAACGGCGATCGGCTGGGTCAGCCGCCACACGCCGACCGAGCGGGACAGGCTCATCCTCGCCAGCGAGGGCTGCGAGTCTAGGGCGGCGCTGATCGCCGCGTCGACGGGCGCGGTCACCACGACGAACCGGACACCGTGCGCCGCCAGCACCCGGGCGTCGTCGCCGCCCCTGCCGGACACCAGCCCGGCCGTGGCGACGCGGACCCGTTCCCTGGGCCCCTCGGGCACGGGGATGTCGGCCTCGCCGATCACCGGGGTACGCCCGCGCAGCACCGTGAAGAGCAGACCGTTCGGCGAGGTGCGCAGCAGCAGGGTCCGCTCGCCACCGGCGGAGTTGACCGCCGCGAGGGCGGGCATGACGTCGCGTACGGTTCCGCGGATCGGGCCGTTCACGCCCTCGACGATCCACATGCCCGCGGCGAGCAGCGGCGTGGAGAACGCGACCAGCACGACCCCGAGCGCGGCGAGCCTGCGCAGCCCGCCGGCCGCCCGGAACTCCACGACCCGGTCGGCGGTGAGCGCGGCCACCACGAGCATGCCGGTGGCCGCGAAGGCCAATGGCACACCAGGCCACGCGGGGGCCTCGACATCGCCGTTGATCGAGGTGACGGGGGTCCTGCTGACCAGGATGGCCACCAGCACACCGAAGAGGGCGACGCCCCAGCCGACCGCGATGACCATCCGGTTGCGGCGCATCAGCAGCGCGAGCAGGCAGGCGGCGATGAGACCGCCGGTCACCCAGAGTGGCGGCATGCCGGGCCCGCCTGGGCTGAGCAGCAGCAACGACTGCGCGGGCAGTCCGGGGTCGACCAGCGCGGGCTGGTGCAGCCCGGCCTCCAGCAGCAGCCGCTTGGGATCCGCGACCAGCTGGGCCAGCCAGGGGAACAGCAGGACCACGGGCACGGCGAACGCCACGAGCATCGAGACGGCGACGCCCCGGCGCGGGAAGGCCAGCGCCGCCAGCGCGCCGAGGATCGCGGTCAGCGGGTAGACCAGCGGGGCGAAGGCGGTACCGACGGCCAGCAGGAGCCCCAGGCCCCAGGCGGCGCGGCGGGCACGGCGCCGCTCCCCGGCGAGCACCGTGGTCGCGAGCGCCGCGTAGACGGGAAGCAGCACGAAGACCACCGCGGTGCCGAGCCGGCCCGCGGCGACCGCGCCGGTGGCCACCGGCAGGAGGGCGTAGGAGGAGGCCAGCCAGACCCGGGTCCAGCGGCCCGGGATCATCGACCGGGTGGCCGCGTACGCGGAGATCCCCGCCAGCGGCACGCAGCCGAGCAGCAGCAGCGAGACCGCGAGCCACGTCTTGCCGAACAGCACCGTGGAGAGCACGGCCAGCACCGCCACGTACGGCGGAGCCCACGCGTCGGTGCCCAGGCCCGTCTGGTGGTAGCTCTCACGGTAGAGAGCCCACAGGTCGGAGGCCCCGCCGATCACCGGGACGAGCGCGCCGCCGCCCAGCCTGGCGCCGCCGGTCAGGGCACGCTCGGCGATCAGCGTGACCAGGGCGAGCGCCAGGAAGAGCAGGACACCCGGGTTGCCGAAGACACGCTGCATCACGCCGGCGTCGGTGAGCAGTTCCTCGCCGTCCTCCTGCTGCGGGTGCGGCGAGGCGGCCACCGCGTGGTGGCGCCCCTCGGACTCCACGAACCCGCCCCCGGCCAGGTAGTTCTGGGCCCGGTCGACGAGCCGCCGGTAGCCGGCACCGGGCGGGGTGAGCAACCGGCTGATCGCCGCGTACCCCTGCCTACGCCCCTTGGCCCGCACCCGCCGAGCCTTGATCATCCGAATGGGATGGCCGAACACCGAGCCGAACGCGAGGAACTCGTCCAGCGCGTTGGCGGGCTGCTTGGCCACCAGGAACAGCACCGTGCGGAAGATGGAGCCGAACGCGTTGCGTACCAGCGCCCACAGCAGCGGTCTCAGCGGCAGATTCGCCATGACGACGAAGAGGGCGTTACGCCGGTCCAGGCGGCGGGGGTGGTCACCGCTGGCGGTGATCCGGCGACGCCGCCTGGCGGCGGCCTCGGCGTGCCAGGCGACCGCCCGGGTGACGTTCTGCACGCGGTATCCGACGGCCCTGACCCGCCAGCACAGGTCGAGGTCGTCACGGAAGAGCGGCAGAGCCGGATCGAGACCGCCGACCTCGTCCCAGACATCCCTGCGGATCAGCATGCCCGCGGTCGAGACCGAGAGCACGTCCCTGATCCCGTCGTACTGCCCCTGGTCGAACTCACGGGCCTCCAGCCCGGTGTTCCTGCGGCCGGTGCGGTCGACGGTGACGCCGACCTCCAGCAGGATCCGCCGGTCCAGCCAGTCCCGCAGCTTGGGGCCGAGCACCGCCGCCTTGGGATCCGCCTCGGCGGCCTCCAGCAGGATCCGCAGGGCATCGACGTCCGGCGCGCAGTCGTCGTGCAGCAGCCAGATCCACTCCTGCCCCCCGCCGGGGCCGAGCCTGTCGAGTACCTCGGCGACGGCCTCGCCGAAACCGGTCGAGCGCGGCAGGGTGAGCACGGCTCTGGAGCCGAGGGCTCCGGTCAGCAGCGCGGCGCTGCCGTCCCTGCTGCCGTTGTCGACCCCGACGACCCGGTCCACGGGACGGGTCTGCCGGAGCAGGGCTTCCAGGGTCTCCCCCAGCCAGCGGGAGCCGTCGTGGGAGACGACGATCGCGGTGACCGTGTGGTGGGGGCGATGGGGGCGCTGGGAGTCGGTGATGGACATACGTCCCGTGTTCAGGAGGTGTTGATGATCGGCGCGACAACGATACGGCACCCTATGTCTGACTATGTCTTACACCTGGTCGCACGAATGAAAAAAGGGTCACGTGACCGACGGTCACGTGACCCCATGGACATATTCATCAAGCGCCCCGAGGGGCGTCACATGCTTCCTGTCAGACCACTCGAACTTCTTCGGTGTTTCCTCAGTGGTTGGATTTCCAGACCGTCCGGACTTCAGCGTGCCCAAGCCTTCCAGCCGTCCGCTTCCCGGACGGCTCAGACCGCCTCACGCTTGATCCGCCGTCGCTCCCGCTCCGACAGTCCACCCCAGATTCCAAACCGCTCGTCGTGTTCCAGCGCGTACTCAAGACACTCGGCACGCACCTCGCAGGAGCGGCAAACCTTCTTGGCCTCGCGGGTGGAGCCTCCCTTCTCCGGGAAGAACGCCTCCGGGTCGGTCTGCGCGCACAAGGCGCGCTCCTGCCAGCCAAGCTGCTCTTCAGCGATGCTCTCCTGTGCGATGACCAGGTCGGCCACTGCACACCTCCCTGCCGCACGCCCGCAAATGGAGCCCCCCTATGAACGCCTCCCCCTTACCCACCCAGAGAAAGGCGTAACAACACGTGTGTAATTACACGCGCGTGCCCGGTGTGGCGTCAAGCGGCATGCTGGTATCCGGGGAAAGACCTGCTCTCCCCGGTTGTGGGTCGTGTGCCTGCCACGACGGCAATTGCACCAGGTGATCGCCGCGATCGCCAGGGGCTCAGTGCTCTCGGCGGTCGGAACCGTACCAGGACATGTTCTGATCCTGACCGGGGCCCACCCTCTCTCTAGCCGGGCTTTCCTAATCCATGCCCTGACCTGGGCGTTGTTCGGGCTTGTAGATCGCGGTGGGGTCTATCGGCTGCGAGTCCCACGTCCTGACGGCGAGCGCGGGGTCGCTCAGCGGGTCTCCGGAGTAGGTGCTCGGGTCGAACCTGAGCGTCGCCTCCGAGCGCGGGTCCCACTGGTGACCGCCGCCCTGCGGCTGGTACGGGGCCTGCGGAGCCGAAGGGTTCTGCGGAACCTGAGGGGCCTGGGACGCCTGCTGCGGATGCCCGAACGGGCCGTCGTAGCCGGAGGAGCCGTACTCGGGGACGCGAAGCTGCGGCTCGGTGCCCTGGGCCTGCTGCTGGTAGCTCTCCGCCTGCTGGTACGCCTGGGCCATCTGCTGTGACCTGAGGTCCACCGGGTCGGGCGCGGAGTACTGCGGACCCGGCTCGGCCGGCCGGGCGAACTCCGCGCCCGAGTAACCGCTGAACGGCTGGCCGTAGTTCTCCGGAGGCTGCGGGAAGGACTGCGCCTGGCCGTCGAACGCCGGGCCCTGGCGGCCGTCGACCGGCGGGTAGGGCGCGGGGGCCTGCTGCTCGGGCTGGTGACCGTAGCCGGACGGCTGCGAGTCCTGCTGCCCGAAGCCCTGCGGCTCGGACTGCGGGTAGCCCGGCGCCTGCGACTCCGAGCGGCGGCCGGAGCCCCCGAGCTGCGGCTCCTGACCGTACGCCGGAGAGTCCGGCTGCTGGCCGAAGCCCTGCGGCTCGGGCTGCCCGTACCCGGGAGTACCGGCCTGCCCGTAGTCCGGCTGCCGCTGCTCCGAGCGGAGGCCGTACGCCGAGGAGTCGGCCTGCTGGCCGAAGCCCTGCGGTTCCGGCTGCCCGTACGCCGGGGAGTCGGGGAACTGCGGATAGCTCGGCAGCCTCGGGCTGGAGTGCCGCCCGGAACTCACCGGCTGCGGCTCCTGACCGTACGCCGGAGAGTCCGGCTGCTGGCCGAAGCCCTGCGGCTCGGGCTGCCCGTACGCCGGGGAGTCGGGGAACTGCGGATAGCTCGGCAGCCGGGGTTCCGTCTGGGGCTGCTGATCCACCGGAGCGGCGTAGACCGGCGGGTCATAGGCGGCGGCCGGCGAATCATAGGCGGCGGCCGGCGGCTCGTACGGCTTGGCCGGGGCCGGGGGCTGGACGTCGGCCGCGACGTACGGGCTCGGGGTGTAGCCCCCGGTCTGCGCGACGGGCTGGGAGACGGGCTGCGGCGGCTGCGGCATGGACTGCGCGTACCCCTGCCCCTGCGGCTCCGGCTGCTGGGAGGGCTGCGGGTAGGCGCCGGGCGGGGGAGCGTACGGCTGGCTCTCGACGGGCGACGGGTAGGGCGGCTGAGGGTGCCCGTCGCCCGCCTGCGGCGCGGACGGCGCATAGGAGGCCGCCTGCTGCCCGTACCCCTCGGAGACGTGCGCGGGCGCGGGCGGAAGCGCGGGGAGGTTCTGCGGGGGCTGCGGGGGCTGCGGGACCTGGGCGGGCGGCGCCTCCTGCGGGTAACCGTGGCCGCCCAGCGGAGCCTGATCCTGCGGGTGGTGGACACCCTGCTGCGCCATCTGGCCCTGGGGGTACCCGCCCTGTCCCTGCGGGTGGTCCTGGAAGGGAACCGGCCCCTGTGGGTGGTCCTGGAAGGGAACCGGCCCCTGTGGGTGGTCCTGGAAGGGAACCTGTCCCTGCGGGTGGTCCTGGAAGAGAACCTGCCCCTGCGCGGGAACGGGCTGCTGGGGGTAGGCGTACCCCTGCTCCCGGGGGCGCTCGGCGGGGCGGCCGAAGCCGTCCTCGGCGCGGAAGGCCCCGGCACGCGAACCGGCGGGGACCGCCTTCGGCAGCACGTAGAGCAGTACGACCGCGGTCAGCGCGAGGGCGGGCAGGTGGACGAGGAGGATTTCGATCTTCTCCCGGAGGTCCGTCGCACCGCCGAACAGCGCGGTGAGCAGGCTGACCGCGCCGAAGAGCACGGAGAGCCCGAGCACGCCGGCCGCCACGAGGGCCATCTGCTTCAACCGCTCGATCACCGGACCGAGGTGGGTGGCCAGCAGCACGGCGCCGACGAACAGCGCGGCGGTTGTCGGCGAGGTGAGCTGACCCAGGTAGCCCGCCGCGCGCACGGCGAAGGACGATCCCCCGAACAGCAGGCGTTCGATGCCGACGAGAACGCTCGCGGACGCGACGGCTACCATGAGCCACGCCGCCGGTTCCCGGAGCCGGCCCGCCTCGACATTGATCACAACTACCCCCATAGGGTCTTTAGGTAAACCCGGGCCAGTTTTGCACATGGCTGACTTTGCTGTTGGTAGTCCCAGGAAGCCCACCAACCTCGTAAGTGCTCCATTGCACCTTATATGTCCATAATTCGGGCATCAGGCTAGGTGATTCTGCCAGCACGGACAGCCCTCATAACGATCATGAAAAGACTGCGTCCCCCCTCTCCCGGCACCCCGCCGACATCCGTAACGACCTAGTGGAACACTGGACGGCATGCGCATCGTGTCCCTCGCCGGCGGAATCGGTGGTGCCCGCTTCCTGCGGGGTCTGCTCACCGCCGCCCCCGACTCCGAGATCACCGTCATCGGCAACACCGGTGACGACATCAGTCTCTACGGCCTGCGGGTCTGCCCCGACCTCGATACCGTGATGTACACCCTGGGCGGCGGCATCGACGAGGAACAGGGCTGGGGACGACGGCAGGAGTCGCACGTCGTCAAGGAGGAACTGGCCGCCTACGGCGTCGAGCCGCAGTGGTTCGGCCTCGGCGACCGCGACTTCGCCACCCACATCGTGCGCACCCAGATGCTCGACGCCGGATACCCGCTGTCGGCGGTCACCGAGGCACTGTGCCAGCGCTGGCAGCCGGGCGTGCGCCTGATCCCGATGAGCGACGACCGGACCGAGACCCACGTGGTCATCACCGACGAGCAGGGCCGCCGCGCCATCCACTTCCAGGAGTGGTGGGTGCGGCTGCGTGCCTCGGTTCCCGCCGAGCAGATCATCCTGGTCGGCGCCGACCAGGCCTCCCCCGCCCCCGGCGTGCTGGAGGCCATCGCCGCCGCCGACGTCGTCATCCTCCCGCCGTCCAACCCGGTCGTCAGCATCGGCACGATCCTGCAGATCAAGGGCATCCGAGAGGCCCTGGAGAGCAAGACGGTCATCGGCGTCTCCCCCATCGTCGGCGGCGCCCCGGTCCGCGGCATGGCCGACGCCTGCCTGACCGCGATCGGCGTGCAGACCACCGCGCAGGCGGTCCTGGAGCTGTACGGGTCGCCGCTGATGAACGGCTGGCTGGTCGCGGAGGAGGACGCCGGAGTGGCCCTCGCCGGCGTCGACGTCGAGGCCCGCCCGCTGATCATGCACGATGTCGAGGCCACCGCCGCCATCGCCCGCGCGGCCCTGGACATGGCCACCCGGCTCGCGCCCTCCGCCACTCGCGAGGAGGGTTCGCGATGAGCCGGATCAGGCGCGGGCAGTGGAATCCCGCCGACGTCAGGGTGGAGATCTTTGCCGTTCCCGGCATACCCGAGGTCCACGAGGGCGACGACGTCGGGGAGCTGGTCGTCACGGCTCTGCCCGACCTGCGTGACGGCGACATCCTCGTGGTCACCTCCAAGATCTCAAGCAAGGCCGAAGGCCGGGTCCTGCACGGTGTGCCCCGTGCCGAGGCGGTCGGCGCGGAGACCAGGCGGGTGGTCGCCCGCAGGGGCGAGACCGTGATCGCCGAGACGAGGCACGGCTTCGTCATGGCCGCCGCCGGGGTCGATGCCTCCAACACCCGACCGGACACGGTGGTCCTGCTGCCCGTCGACCCGGACGCCTCCGCCTCGGCCATCAGGGCGCGCGTCGCGGAACTGCTCGGCGTGTCGGTCGGTGTGATCATCTCCGACACCTTCGGCCGCCCGTGGCGCAACGGCCAGACCGACATGGCCGTCGGCGTCGCCGGGGTGACCCCCTCTCTCGACTACCGGGGCATGTCCGACGACTACGGCAACGCGCTCGAGGTCACCCTGACCGCCGTCGCCGACGAGTTCGCCGCGGCCGGAGACCTGGTCAAGGGGAAGGTCGCGCAGACCCCGGTGGCGGTGATCAGAGGCATGGCCGAGTACACCACCGAGGACGACGGGCCGGGCATCCGCGAGCTGGTCCGCCTGTCCGCCGACGACATGTTCCGGTACGGCTCGCGCGACGTGGTCTTCGCCCGCAGAACCATCCGGGAGTTCTCCGCGGAACCCGTGGACGGCGCCAAGGTCCGCATGGCCGTCGACGCCGCGATCGCCGCGCCCGCCCCGCACCACACGACCCCGTGGCGGTTCGTCCTGCTGGAGTCGGCGGAGGCCCGGGAGAAGCTGCTCGACGCCATGCGCGAGGCCTGGATCGCCGACCTGCGCGGCGACGGTTTTTCTGAGGAGTCGATCGCCAGGCGGGTCAGGCGGGGCGACGTGCTGCGCGCGGCCCCGTACCTGGTGGTGCCCTGCCTGGTCATGGACGGCTCGCACACCTACCGCGACGACCGGCGCAACACCGCCGAGCGGGAGATGTTCGTGGTCGCGGCCGGCGCGGGGGTGCAGAACCTCCTCGTCCAGCTCGCGGTGGAGGGGCTGGGCTCCGCGTGGGTCTCCTCCACCATGTTCTGCCGCGACGTCGTCCGCGAGGTCCTCGACCTGCCCGCCGGCTGGGACCCGATGGGGACCGTCGCCATCGGCCACCCCGCTGCCCCCCCGAGGGACCGCGCCCCCAGGCAGGCGTCCGACTTCATCGTCGTCCGCTAGGCCCGGCTTCCGCACGCGACACGAACCGGACTCGGAGCGGTTATCAGCGACTCCGGTTCGGGTTGCGGCGCCGCCGCGCGTGCGGGAAACGGAATCGGCGCGTCCGGGGGCCTCGGCCGATCCGCTCAGCCGTCCGCGCCTCCGTCGAGCTCCATCGCCCGATTTATATCGACGAGCGATTCCTCGTAACGGCCCAGGGACCGCAGCACCTCGCCCCTGCGGACGTAGGCCCAGGTGTATTCGGGGTCGATCTCGATCGCCCTGGTGAGATCGGCCATCGCCTCCTCGTCCCGGTGCAGCTTGTGCAGAATCGCCCCGCGGCTCCCCAGAGCACGCTCGTTGTCGGGCTCCAGCTGAAGGGCGTGATTCAGGTCGCCGAGCCCTTCATTTATCTTGTCCATCATGCGATACGTCTCACCGCGTGAGACGAGTGCCCAGACGTTGTTCGGCTCCATGCTCAGCGCGTGGGAGAAATCCGTGATCGCGTCGTCATAGCGGTTCACCTCGTAATAGAGGTCGCCGCGAGCGTTGTACAGGTCGGTGTCCTCCGGGGCGAGCATCATGGCCCGGATCAGATCGGTCTCCGCGTCGTCGTACCGCTCGACCTTGCGCAGCAGGCCCGCCCGCTCGCTGAGGAGCCAGACCTCGTCCGGAGTCAGCTCAATCGCACGGTTGTAGTCGGCCAGCGCCTCCCCGAACCGGCCGAGCGCCTCATACGCCTGCCCCCGGCTGCCGATCGCGTACGTGTACTCCGGGTCGATCTCGATCGCGCGGTCGAAGTCGGCGACGGCCTCCTGGAACCGGCCCGTCCTGCGGTACAACTCACCCCGCCTGCCCCACACGATGTCGTTGCCGGGATCAAGCCGGAGCACCTCGGTCAGATCTGCGATCGCCTCATCGAAGCGCTTCATCATCGAATACGTCTTGGCACGTTCGATGAGCAGTCCACACCGCTGCGGGCCGCCCTCCCGCGCACCGGCTTCCAAACTTTCCTCGCCTGCCACGCCCACCTCTTCTTCAGCCATCTGAACGATCTTAGGTATGGCCATCTCGAAATGGCACCACATTTCCCATCATGAATTAATGATCGTGGGCATCGTGGTCTTTCTCCCCTCGGGACGCGCCTCCCGGCGGACGCTGATCCTGTCGGCCCATCCCGAGGGAAGGCCATGACCAGCGCGACCGGCCCTCACGAGCAGGTCCGGGGAAAGAGCGGGCCGGGCGAGGCGGCCCCTGACGGTTCGCCCGGCGGAAAGAGCGAGGTGGCGACGCGGCTTCGCGTCCCGTACGTCATCGCGCATGCCGGCGAGGCGCTGCCGCACCCCCTGCTGTTCGTACGCAGGCCGTTCACCACTCCACGACTCGCCTACGTCACCCCACACCCCGGAGATCGGGCCGACAACGGGGAGCGGCCGGGCGCCCGGCCATCACAGGAGCCGGCATCGTTTCCGGTCACCGCGAGGATCCGGGGCCCAACCTGGGATTCGGAGGCTCAGCCGTAGCGGATCACGTTCACGACCACCGCGAACAGGATGAGCGCGCCCAGGCCGACCACGATCATGCGGCGGACCGCCTTCCAGGCCGCCGACTTGGCGTCAGGGATCTTCGATGCGGCCTCGGCGGCCGCTTCGACCGCCTTGCCCCATCCCGCCCAGGTGTCCATCGTCCGCTGGAAACGCCGTCCGACGGCGAACACGATCGTGGCCACTACGACAAGGGCCAGGATCCGGCCGTTCGAGCTGTCCACGTCGCACTCCTACCGGGGGGAAGCAGGATCCTCGTCGCTGCCGGCATGCGGGGGCTGTCAGAGTTGCGAGATGGCGAACACGATCGTGGCGATCACGATGAGCGCCATGATCCGGCTGTCGGCACTTTCCATCGATGTACCCCTACCTGGAGAGAAGCAGGATTTCGTCACTAAGAGTAGGCCAATGACTACTGAAATTCCAGACGCCTTCCCCGATCTCCTCGCTGGAACGATCCAGGGCTCCGGCCGGAGCGGCCGCCCGCCCCGGCGGCAGGTGGTCACGGGGCCTTGGCGCAGGTGGGGTGACAGAGACGGCGGGCCAGGGCGGACAGGAAGACGTCGATGATCTCTTCTGGGCGCTGGGCGACGTGCAGGGAGCCGTTGGTGACCGAGGTGATCTGGGTGAGGGCGGCACGGTCGAGGTCGGTGCCGAAGGCGAGGACGACGATCTGGACGGGTCGCGCGGGGTTCCACTCACCGCGGAGCCTCTCCACCAGCTTGGCGCCGGAGATGCCCTTGCCGTCGTCCTTGCCCGCCGTGATGACGAGCAGGGTGTTGTTCATGGTCTCGTCGTAGGACTCGGTCAGCGCGCGGAACCCGGCGATGATCGAGTCGTACAGGGCGCTGGGCTCCTTCGGGTCGGCGCGCAGGGTCCGGGTCAGCTCCTCCAGGCGGCTGCGCCGGATGACCTGGCCGTCGTCGGGCTCGGTGATCGGGCCGAGGCGCACCCGCTCGCGCTGGTCCTCGCCCTTGGCCGAGGAGAACTCCCACATGCCCATGTGCGTGGAGCCGGGAAAGAGCTGCAGGCCGAGCCTGGCGGCGTCAAGGGCGACGGTCAGCCGGGTCTTCCCCTGCTGCCCGTTGATCGGCCCGGCCATGTGCTTGCCGCTGTCCGCCAGGACCAGGATGTTGGTCGGCGGGGCGAGCCTGCTCCACGCCGCCAGCGCCTCGTCGATCATGCCGGGCAGGATGGTCGGGCGGGTGCGGGGCGCCTCGGTGGGAATCTCGGGACCGGGTGAGTACGGCCCCAGGGAGCCGTCGGGCGAGCGGAAGCCCGCCCTGCGGGCCGCCTCCTGGGTCTCGGGGGAGCGCAGCCAGGCGGCGAAGGCCCTCGACCCGCTCGCCTTCGCCTCGTCGGAGGAGGTGACCACGTACGGGTAGTCGAGGTTGATGGTCCCCTCACGGGGGTGCAGGGCGGTCACCGGGTCGTCCGACGGCCGGCGGTTGTGCTCCCAGACCGACTGCTCGGGAACGATCACCACGGGGCGCTGCCAGAAGGAGCGGTCGTCGACGGCGGCGAGCATGGTCCGGTAGTCGGGCGCCGCCCCCGCCTGCGCCCAGCGGACGAACGCGGTGAGCGCGCGGTCGGCCTCGGCGCCGCTGCCGACCACGTCCCTGGCCGCGGCCACGGTGGCGATTCCGGCACCCGCGAGCGACGGGTCGGGGACGCGGACCACGTCGGGCTCGTTCTCGGTCGGCTGGATCCGGCCACGGGTGGTCGCGGGGAAGACCATCCGCCAGTTCATGTCGGTCTTACCGACCGCGAAACGCCGGGCCAGGGACTTACGGGTGGCGAAGACCAGGGGCGAGGTCGCCATGACGGTCTCGGTGCCGGCCAGGTTCGCGGCCCCCTGCTTGCGGGCGAGCCGGATCCAGGCCGAGGAGTCGGAGATCCAGCCGTCCGGGCGCTCGCTGAGCACCCCCGCGGTGCCGCCGAGCAGGGTGCGCAGCACCGTGGCGGGCGGCTGCTCGGTCACCTGCACCAGCACGCACCGGCCGTCGACGCCCGCCCCGCTCCGGTTGAACCGCCCCGCCGCCTCCATGATGGTCGGGGCGATGTCGACGGCGGCGGCGACCCCGACCAGCACCGGGTCGCGGGCCGAGCACGAACCCCCCGCCTGGTCGAGCACCAGGACGGCGCTCCCCGCCAGGGCGACCGCTATCGCGACCGCCGCCAGCGACAGGCGCAGCAGGACCTGACGCCGACGCCGCTCAGCGCCGACGGCCACACGGTGTCGACCGGAGGAGGGCACACGGAGACCTCTCGCTAGAGGAGAAAGACGATTGTGTCAATGAACCCCTCACGGAGGGCAAGCAAATATAGAACTTGTTATAACTTTGTCGACGCCTCCAGCGGGAGCAGTGGAAGGGCGTTGGGGCGGACGCTCCGGCAGACCCCGTCGCTCGCCCTGGCCGCGGCCAGCCGCTCGGCGTCGGGCACGCCGTAGGAGGTGGTCCGCTGCCGGATCGGCCGCCCGGTCGGGGCGACCATGGCCTCGATCTCGCTGATCGTCTTGAAGGAGCCGTTCTCCGACCCGGCCATCCTGCTGATCGTCTCCTCCATCAGCGTGCCGCCGAGGTCGTTGACCCCGCCCATGAGCACCTCGCGGCAGAGCCCGTCCTGGAGCTTCACCCAGGAGCACTGGATGTTGGCGATCGCGCCGTGCAGCAGGACGCGGGCCAGCGCGTGCACCGCCCGGTTCTCCCGCGCCGTCGGCCCCGGGCGGGCGATCCCCGCCAGGTAGATGGGCGCGCTGTGGTGGACGAACGGCAGCAGCACGAACTCGGAGAACCCACCGGTCTCCTCCTGCATGCGGCGGATCAGCCGGATGTGCTGCACCCAGTGCGCGTGGTTGTCGACGTGGCCGTACATCATCGTGGAGGTCGTCGGAATGCCGACCCGGTGCGCGGTGGAGATGACCTCGACCCACTCGGCGGTGGGCAGCTTGCCCTTGGTCAGCACCCAGCGGACGTCGTCGTCGAGGATCTCCGCCGCGGTACCCGGCAGCGAGTCGACGCCCGCCTCCCTGGCGGCGACCAGCCAGTCCTCGATGGACAGGTTGGTGCGGCTGGCCCCGTTGATGACCTCCATCGGCGAGAACGCGTGGACGTGCATCTGGGGCACCCTGGCCTTGACCGCCTTGGCGATGTCGAAGTACGCGGTGCCGGGCAGGTCGGGGTGGATGCCCCCCTGCATGCACACCTCGGTCGCCCCTGCCTGCCATCCTTCCCAGGCGCGGTCGGCGACCTGCTCCAGCGAGAGGGTGTAGGCGTCGGCATCGGTGCGGCGCTGCGCGAAGGCGCAGAAGCGGCAGCCCGTGTAGCAGACGTTCGTGAAGTTGATGTTCCTGTTCACCACGTAGGTGACGTCGTCACCGACCGCCTCCCTGCGCAGGCCGTCGGCGATCCGGCAGAGCTCGTCCAGCGCGGCGTCGTCGGCGCCGGCGCCCGACGGGTCTCCGGCGAGGTCGAGGAGGACGAGCGCCTGGGCGTCGCTCAGCCCCGCCGGGTCGCGTTCGGCCTGCCGCAGCGCCTCCCGCACATCGCCCCTGACGGCGCCGCTCCCGGCGGCGCCCTCCGCGACGGGCAGACGCTCCCGCAGAGCCTCCCAGTCTCCGTAGACGTGGTCGAAGTCGTCACGACGGTCGGCGGTACGGCCCTCGGTGTCGACCGCCGTGTGCAGGTCGACGCGGCCCAGGGAGACGAAGCCCCCATCGGGCTCCTGCCAGGGGCGGCCGGTCACGACCGCGTCCTCGCGGGCGAGGCCGGTGCCGGGGTCCGCCAGGGCGGCCACGTGCGCGTTGAGCCTCGGGTCCAGCCAGGGCTCCCCCGCCAGCACGAACTCGGGATAGATGGTCAGCCGCTCGCGCAGCGTGAACCCGGCGGCGGCGGTGCGGGCGGCGAGGTCGTCGATCTGCGGCCAGGGGCGCTCGGGGTTGACATGGTCGGGTGTCAACGGCGAGACGCCGCCCCAGTCGTCGATGCCCGCCCTGATCATCAGCTCGTACTCGGAGTCGACCAGGTTCGGCGGGGCCTGCACCCTCATCTTCGGTCCCAGCACCAGCCGGGTCACCGCGATGGTGGCGGCCAGTTCCTGCAGGTCCGCGTCGGGCATGCCGCGCATCGCGGTGTCCGGCTTGGCGCGGAAGTTCTGGACGATGATCTCCTGGATGCCGCCGTACTCGCGCGCCACCTTGCGCAGCGCGAACAGCGACTCGGCGCGCTCGGCGACCGTCTCCCCGATGCCGATGAGGATGCCGCTGGTGAACGGCACGTTCGTCCGCCCGGCGTCCTCCAGCACGCGCAGCCGCACGGCGGGGTCCTTGTCGGGTGAGCCGTAGTGCGGCTGCCCCTTCTCCTCGAAGAGCCGCCGCGAGGTCGTCTCCAGCATCATGCCCATGGAGGGCGCGACCGGCTTGAGGCGCTGCAGGTCCCGCCAGGTCATGACGCCCGGGTTCAGGTGCGGCAGCAGCCCGGTCTCCTCAAGCACCCGCACGGCCATCGCGCGGACATAGGAGAGCGTGTCGTCGTAGCCGTGCGCGTCCAGCCACTCGCGGGCCTGGTGCCAGCGGTCCTCCGGCCGGTCCCCCAGGGTGAACAACGCTTCCTTGCATCCCATGGCCGCGCCCTGCGCGGCGATCTCCAGCACCTCGTCCGGGCTCAGGAACAGGCTCTCCAGCTTGTGCGGGGCGGTGGCGAACGTGCAGTATCCGCAGCGGTCCCGGCAGAGCCTCGTCAGGGGGATGAAGACCTTGCGGCTGTAGGTGATGATCCCCTGTCGTCCGACCGCCTCCAGACCCGCGTCCCTGACCCTCCCGGCGTGGTCAAGGAGGGTCTCCAAATGTGCGTCCCGGGCGTGCAACAGGGTTGTGGCCTCGGCGATATCAAGAGTTTTGCCATCGCGTGCCCTGGCCAGAGCCCGGCGCATCGCGTTGTCGGTGGGGTTGGGACTCATGACGTCACAGTACGGCGCGACGCTCACCTGCCCTGCGGCGGGTACCGGACCTCGATCCGATACTTCAGATTCGCTAAAGACTCGCTGCAAGCAGGTCTCGATAGACATAAATGCTTGCATATACATAAATTAGACATGTCAGCCGGACCCTTCGCAGCCACGAAGATCCCCGGCCCTCCTCCGAGGCACCCACCTCGGACCCCACCCCCAGGAGCCGAAAATGTTCTGGTTTCTCCTCGCCCTTGTCGCCGTCGCCGTCCTCGCCCCGCTGGTGGGCGCCGACACCCGTGACAGCCTCGACTGGCATCACCGGGAACCCTCCCCCGACGAGGGGGCGCTCAGCACGACCACCGGTCACGCGCGGGCGGCCGCGGCCCGCGAGCGGATGGCCGCGCACCGCCCGACCCCGGCGGCCGGCTGACCCTGCGCTTGGAAAGCCCCACCGGACGCGGCCCGTGCCGGACCGCGACCGATCCACCACGATCTCCCCGCACACCGTACGGCGGGGCCGGTCAGATGTCGCTGGAGAAGCGGATCGCGGACTCGGGGAGCACCACACCGGGCCAGACCCGGCTGCCCGCGAGCAGTTCGTTCCCGGGACCGACCACGGCGCCGTCGCCGACGACCACATCCCTCAGGACCGCTCCACAGTCGACACGCGCGCCGATGCCGATCACCGAGTCGACCACGACCGCGCCCGAGTGCACGATGCAGTCGTCTCCGAGCACGCTGCCACCGACCTGCGCCCCCGACTCCACGATCGCGCGGGCGCCGATCACGGAACCGCCGGAGACCTTGGCCTCGGGCGAGATCATGGCGCCGGGCAGGGCGAGGAAGTCACCGGTGGGACCTGGCAGCGCGGGCGAGACGAGCCGGCCGAGGACCAGGTCGCGGGAGCCCTGCACGAAGGCGGCGGGCGTGCCCACGTCGAGCCAGTAGGACGCGTCGGCGTAGCCGAGCACCAGGGCGCCGTCCTCGATCAGGCCGGGGAAGGTCTCGCGCTCGACCGAGACGACCTGCCCCTCCGGGATCGTGTCGATCACCGAGCGGGTGAAGACGTAACATCCGGCGTTGATCCGGTTGGTGACCGGGTTCGGGGTCTTCTCCAGGAAGGCGGTCACCCTCCCGTCGTCGTCGGTCGGCACGCAGCCGAAGCGCGAGGGGTCGTCCACCTCGGTCAGGTGCAGGGTGAGGGCGGCCCCCCGCGCGACATGCGTCGCGACCTGGTCGCCGATGTCGTGCCCGGACAGGATGTCGCCGTTCAGCACCAGCACCGGATCGTCGGGGCCGCAGGTCAGCGCCTTGGCGGCATTGCGGATGGCCCCGCCGGTGCCGAGCGGCTCCTCCTCCGTCATGTACTCGAGTTCGAGGCCGAACGCCTCGCCGTTCCCGAACGCCTCGGAGAACATCTCCGCCCGGTAGGAGGTGGCGAACACGATGCGTCGCACGCCGAAGGCCCTGGCGCGGGCGAGCTGGTGGGACAGGAAGGGAACTCCCGCCGTGGGCAGAAGGGGTTTCGGGGTGTCCAGCGTCAACGGACGCAGGCGCGTCCCTCGTCCACCGACAAGGAGAATCGCCTCTAGGTCCGGCAAAGGGGTCTCCATCATTCCGCGAGGTTAACTCACTACTCGGCCGCGCGCTGGTAAGAGAGCAGGTGTGCCTCGGCCGAGGCGTCCCAGGTGAACTCCTTGGCACGGGCGATACCCGCCGCGGACAGCACGTCCCTGCGCTCGGGTGAGGAGAGCAGCGTGCGCAGCGCCGCGGCGATGCTCTCGGCGTCCGGCTCGGTGTAGGCGACCGCGTCGCCCCCCACCTCCGGCAGCGAGGTGCGGTGCGTGGTGAGCACCGGTGCGCCGCAGGCCATGGCCTCCAGCACCGGCAGCCCGAAGCCCTCACCCCGCGAGGGAAAGGCCGCGATCACCGCCCCGCCGAGGAAACCGCACAGGTCGGCGAAGGACAGGAAGCCGGGACGGAGCACCCGCACCGTCGAGGGGACCTGCTCCACCGCGGCGTCCACCTCGACGTCGCGGACGCCCCCGGCGAGCACCAGGGCGGGCGGGTGGGAGACGTCCTCGACGGCGCGCACGAAGCCGCGGATCAGGTTCGGCACGTTCTTGCGGGGCTCCAGCGGGCCGAGGAAGGCCACGTAGGGGGTGCCGTGCAGGCCGAGCCGGTCGGAGGCGTGCTTGACCTCGCGCTCGGACGGCGGATGGAACAGCGCCGGATCGACACCGTGGTAGGCGACGTCGATGCGGGTCGGGTCGGCCGAGAGCAACCTGATCAGCTCGTCCCTGGTCGCCTTGGAGGGCACGATCACCCGGGTGGCGTGCCGGACCGCCGTGCGGGTCGCCGCGCGGAAGAACGCCGCCTTGACCGCGTCGTGCTGCAGGGGCTCGGTGAAGCAGGTGAGATCGTGCACCGTCGCCACGGTCGGCAGGCCCGAGCTCAGCGGAATCGAGTAGTAGGGGGCGTGGATGACCTGGGCGGCGACCTGCCGGGCGAGGAAGGGCAGCCCCGTCTGCTCCCAGGTCAGGCGGGCGGCCCTGTTGGTGATCCCGTGAGGCCCCGGCACGATCCGCGCGGAGGGCGCCAGCCCGGCATATCGGGCGGCGTCGGCGCGCTGGCAGACGACCACGAGATCAGCGCCCGCCCTGTCCAGCGCGGCGACGAGTCCATCGACGTACCTGATCAGCGCACCGCGATCGGCCGGAACCGCGGCCGCGTCGACGAGCACTCTAGGCGTCAAGAAGGATCGCTCCCCTCATGATTCACGTGGGACGGCCGTCCCCTTCCTCCGTTCACTCTATTGCCAGAGTCTCCGAAATCATGGGGGAAATCACACGGCTTTTCCCGAAGCGTGGTCCTTATTGGAAACCGTGGCGCGGCGCGCGGCCAGACCCGCGAAACCCGCGCAGACGAGATCGCCAAGAATGATCACGATCCGGGAGCAGAGCGCCGCCGCTATGGCCGACCCCCCGTCCAGGACAGGCGCCAGGACGGCCACCATGGCCACCTCCCGCACGCCCGCCCCCGCTGGGACGACGAACGTCATGATCCCCAGGCACCACGACAGGGCGAACGCGCCGATGGAGAACAGGACCGCGGAGAACCCGGAGGGTCCGAGGTCGTGCACGATCGCCGCCAGGTGCAGCCCGTACGCGATCCAGCCGCCCAGTGCCCAGCCCAGCGCGGTGAGCATGCCCCTGCGGGTGAGGGGACGCTCCAGCGGCTCGCGCCTCAGCTTGCGCAGCCCGAACCCGAGGACCGCGTTGACCACCCTCGGTTCGAAGGCCACCGCGAGCACGGGGATCAGCAGGAACGCCCAGGCGTACGGCGCGGCCGCCCCCGGCTGGGCCGCCAGCAGCGTCACCCCCGAGACCACCAGGCCGCTGCCGAGCTGCACCGGCAGCGTCAGGAAGAACGCCGCCGCACTGCGCGATCGGGGAACGCCCAGCTCCCGCCCCATCTCCATCTGAGCGATCACCGGCCAGAGCGAGCCGGGGATGTACTTGCCGAGCTGGCCCACGAAGAAGACCCTCGCCCCCGCGCGCAGCGGCAGCGGCGAGCCCAGGTCGGCCAGCAGCGCCCGCCATGTCATCATCCCGCCGCACAGCGCGGCGAGCACCGCCACCAGCGACGACACGAGCGACAGCACGGACAGCCGGGCGAACCCCGCGCGGATGTCGTCCCACTGGCCCAGCACCACCCAGGTGCCGAACCCGAGCGCGAGGAGCAGGAAGGCGACGCGGGCCAGCCGTCTCAGGGTGGACGCGCCGGACCGGACGGCTCCTTCGTCCTCGCTCACCGCAGGCTCACAGGGGCCGTACCGGCTCGGGCGGCTGCGGCAGCGTCCGCCCGGCCGGGCGGCGCTCACCCCTGGTCGCCACCCACAGGTAGGTGGGCACCACGGGCAGCAGGGCACGCAGCACCGGGCGGGGCAGCCGCGACAGCACGCCACCGGCCACCCGCCCCGCCACACCGCCGAAGAGCTCGTCGCCCGCGAACGCCGCCGGGGTGGCGAGCACGGGGAAGGTGTAGTCCCACACCCGCAGGCCGCGCACCATCTTGCGCAGGCCGCGCCGGGTGCGATAGCGCTCGTAGTAGCTGTCGGCCCGGCCGAAGAGCCGCACGTAGCGGTCGGCCGGCGCGGGCGGCAGGTACGACAGGAACGGCAGCTTGTAGTGCGGCTCCATCACGCCGAGCCGGTTGCCCAGCCCGAGATAGAGGACACCGTCCGCGGAGAGCACCCGGCGCATCTCGGCCATGATCGCGTCCGGGTCGACCACGTGCTCGTAGATGTGGTTGAAGACCAGTACGTCGATCGAACCGTCGGGGAAGGGCAGCGCGGTGCCGTCGGCGCAGACGAACTCGACCCGCTCGCCGAACCGCTGGGCCGCCTTGCGCAGGCCCGGCACGTCGATGTCGACGCCGAACGTCCGGCTCGCGCCCGCCGCGGCCAGCTCGTCGGCGATGAACCCCGCCGAGCAGCCGATGTCGGCGACGGTCAGACCGGCGAGAACGTCCTCTTCCCTGCCGAGAAAGTGCCCGAGCACCGCGACGATCTTCGCGGCCTTCCTGCGGCGCTTCTCCTCGTCCAGCATCGCCGCCTGGAACTCGGAGTACTCAAGCTGCGCGACCCGCTCGGCGCTCATCACTCGCTCACCGCTCCTCTTCTCCCCTTCGCGTGATGCCGGTTCGTGTGATGCCGGGACTTCCCCTCCGGATGGCACCGGACCGCGCACGACGCCCGCGGGCGCTCCACCACGCCGCCCAAGAGTACCGGTGACCGGTGACCCTACCGCCGAGTAAGGAGAGCGTCGTACCCTTGGCGGATGCTCAGCCGACTGCGGTCAAGCCGCCTGCTCCGGGTGCTGCTCGCGCTGGTCGCGGTGGGCTTCCTCGGCTACGGCCTGGCCAGGAACCGCGACGAGACCGTGGCCGCGATCTCGCAGCTCTCCTGGTGGTCGCTCGCCGGGTCCTACCTGTCGGTGATGGCCGGGATCGGGCTCATGGTGCTGGCCTGGCGGGCGCTGCTGGCCGGAATGGGCTCCCCGCTGCCCCTCGGGATCACCGCGAGGATCTTCTTCATCGGCCAGCTCGGCAAGTACGTGCCGGGCAGCGTCTGGGCGTACGCCGCGATGATCGAGCTCGGCCGCGACCACCGCGTCCCGCCCCGGCGCATGTTCGGCTCCATCACCCTGTCGGTGCTGGTCTCCCTCGGCTGCGCCCTCGTCGTGGCGGCGGTGACCCTGCGCGAGACCATGACCCAGGCGTGGTACCTGCTGGCACTGATCCCCGTCATCGCCGTCTGCCTGCACCCCGGAGTGCTCACCTTCGGCCTCAACCTGGCCATGCGGATCGCCCGCCAGGAACCGATCGGACAGGGCCGGCTGCTCAGCGGCCGTGCCGTGCTCACCGCGGTGGCCCTCACCGTGGCCGGCTGGCTGACCTACGGCCCCCACCTGCTGCTCCCCATGGCGGACCTGGGCGCCTCCGGCGATTCCCTGTACCTGGTGGCGACCGGCGCGTACGCGCTGGCCTGGGCGACGGGCATCCTCACCGTGGTCGTCCCCGCCGGGATCGGCGTCCGCGAGGGGGCGATGGTGCTCGCCCTGGCTCCGGTGCTCGACTCCCCCAGGGCGCTGGTGGCCGCGGTGGTGTCCAGGGTGATGTTCACCCTCGCCGACGTGAGCTGGGCTGGGATCGGCTTCCTGTGGGGCAGGGCCCTTGGCCCCGCCGGGGAGCCCGGCCGGCAGGCAGGCCCCGAGCCCGTGGCGACACGGGAGGGTACCGCCTGAGACCCGGTCCGGCTCAGCGCGAGACCAGTGCCTCGAGGTAGGCGGTCCAGTACGGCTCGGGGTCGACCGCCTTGACCCCGGCGCGGAGCCGCTCGGGCTCGCCCGGGCGGTAGAACGCGGCCAGCGCGGCGCGCAACTCCTCCACCGAACCCGGCTCGACCAGCAGCCCGTCCACCCCGTCGGTGACGTGGTCGCCGAGCGTGCCCGCCCGGCTGGCGATCACCGGCACCCCGTGCTCGTGGCCGAACCACACCTGTTGGCTGGCCGTCCCGCTCCGGTAGGGCAGCACCAGCGCGTCCACGTCCGCGAACAGCTCGGGCACGTCCGCCGCCGGCACGTAGCCCGGTCGCAGCTCCACCCGTCCGGTCAGCCCGAGCTCGGCGACCAGCGCCCTCGTCGCCTCCTCCTGGCCACCCCAGAACTCCCCGGCCACCCGCAGCGACACGCCCTCGGGCAGCGCCCGGACGAGCAGGTCAAGCCCCTTGTACGGCCGGACGAGGCCGAAGAACAGCAGCCGGTCGTGCACGCCCTCCGCCGGGCCGCGCCCCGCGTTTCCCGATGGCAGATGCGGGGCCATCTCGGCCACCCGCACGGGCGCGGCGGTCAGCTCGCGGGCCTGCGCGGCCTGCCGCTCGGAGTGCACGAGCACCGCGTCCACCCTGCGCAGCAGCGCCTTCATCAGCGGTGTGTCGTACGGCTTGCGCTCGTGCGGCAGGACGTTGTGGCAGAGCGCCACGACCCGGGTCCTGCGCCCCAGGCCGGAGAGGACGCCCAGGTAGGGCGGGACCTGCACCGGGCTGAGGACGGCGAGGACGACCAGGTCGACGCTCCGCAGCCGTCGTCCGGCGCGGACCCAGCCGTCCGGTCGGCGCCAGTCGAGGTCGCGCCGGACGTGCGGGAACGGCTCGCCGTCGGGGACGTCGACGGTCTGCTGTCCCGGATACAGGAAGGAGGGGTACTGCGCCCGCCACGACTCGATCACCACGTCGTGCCCGGCCGCTCTCAGCCGGTGGGCCAGCTCCGTGGTGTGCGCGGCGCCGCCGCCCTTGTAGGGGTACGTCGGCCCGACGACGGCGATCCGCATCTACTCGCTCCTGGAACGCACGATGAGGTCGGCCAGCAGCGCCAGCGAGCCGATGAGCAGGCCGGAGATGAAGATCACAATGGTGTTGCTGGTCAGGTAGAACCCGTAGCGGACGATGTCGACGACGCCCTTGACCAGGCCGATGCCGACCAGCCAGAGCGCGGGCGGCATGAGGACCTTGAGCGGGTTGAAGTACATGACCATCCGCAGCACCTGCAGGATGTAGCGGTAGGCGTCGGAGACGAAGCTGAACTTCGACTTGCCGGCCCGCTTGCTGTAGCCGATCGGCAGGTAGTAGACGTCGTGCTGGTTCGACAGGAACGACAGCGTGATCGTGGTGACGCAGGAGAAGCCGGGCGGCAGCAGCCGCAGGTAGGGCTTGGCGACCGACTTGCGGAACGCCCGCAGCCCGCTGTTGAGGTCGGGGATCTTCTGCCCGGCCAGCCGCTCGGCCACCTTGCGGATGAACCACTTGGCCGGGACCCGGAGGAACTTGTGGGAGCCCTCCTCGCTGGTCCGCGCCCCCACGACCTGGTCGATCGTCGCGTCCTTCTCCAGGATCTGGACGAGCTCGGGGATGCGCTCGTTCGGGTAGGTCATGTCGGCGTCGGTCCACACGACGATCTCGCCGCGCGCCTCCTGGGTGCCGATCCTGCGCACCGTGCCGGAGCCGCCGTTGCGGTGGAAGGCCCTGATCCGCATGTTCGGAAACCTCGGCGCGGCCTCTTCGAGCCTGGCCAGGGTCTCGTCCGTGGAGAAGTCGTCGACCGCCACGAGCTCGTAGGTGTATCCGCTGTGGTCCATCGCCTCGCAGATGCGCTCGACCTCGGCGATGACGTGGTCCTGCTCGTTGTAACAGGGCAGGACGATGGTCACGTACGGTGTTGCGTCCACAGCTGATCCACTCTCAGGCTCTCGGGCATGCTCTCCGACGGGCGAGGATACTCTGCCCAGCCACGAGCCGAGCGCACATCACATTCCCTGAACGGCTTTCCAGCCGTGTCGACCGCCATCTCGGGGATGCGGAACCCACGGCGACGAGAGGGAGAGCTGGCCGAAGGAGCGATGAGGACTCCAGGTCATCGTTTCGGACGCGAAGCCACCAGGGAAATCCTCTACAGACCAGCCGTTAATCACTTAAAGTGTTGTCCTGATCACACTTGATGTGATCAAGCCCTACCATCCACGACCATGCGATGGTTTGGGCGACGCAAGAAGATCGCCAACGATGAAGTCCTCACCGAATACGGGGACCGGGAGCGGCCGGTCAGAGGCAAGCCGTTCAAGGACCGTCCCGTCAAGCCACATATCAAGAACGCGGTCTCGCTCATGCGGGGTCAACTTCCCGTGGACCAGGCCGTCGCCAACTTCCCCAACCGCCGAGCCGTCGCCCGCAAAGGCGAGGGAGTGCGGTACACCACAGCGGGACGCCTTCGTGAGGCAAAATTTCGCGTCGAATACACTCCAAACGAGTGGAATCAGGTACACGTCTCTGTCGAAAATCTAGACGCGAAGCGGGAATGGACTGATGATGACAGTGCCCGCTTCAACGAATGCTTCGGCGAGCCGGTGTGGAAGGAGGACGACGATGAGTGACCAGATCCATCTGCGGATCGGCGCCGAACCGTGGCTGCCAGCAGACACGGCGAAGATCGACAAGGTCCTGAACCACTACGACGTTCCGCTTGCCGGGATCATCCAGCAGCACAGGAAGTACTACCTCTTCGAGTGCCTGGACGGCCACGGAAGCAACTCGAACCTCTGGGCCTACGCCGAGATCACCCGAGGCGAGCGGCGAGAGATACTGAAGGCACGAGGAGCCTCCGAGCTGCAGAAACTGTTCACCGGGATTCTTAGGTCAAGATCCTTCACTGCGGCAGTGGCCATCGACCACGGGCTTGAGATGGCCGCGATCGTAGAGCATCAGCGCGACCGCGCTCCGGTGAAAGCGGCGACGACGGCCATCAACCGCAAGGCGGACTCCGTCCGCGCCATCGACCTACTCGCCGCCTGTTGACCAGGACGACAAGGCCGAGACCTCGTCGTCCTCGCTCACTCCTCGGACGGCCCCTTCCCCACCGCCACGTCGGCGGTACGTGCCGTGTTGATTGTTCCGGCATACGAGCTTCCGCCCCGGCAAAGACCTTCGCATTCAACACACCGCTCGCCGCAATAACCCGATATTTACATATCCCGACACAAACACCTGAGCTTTGATCACTGGCAACAGAGCGGGTTCCTCGGACTCACCTGGCGATCCGAGCGGGCCGGGTCACATCGGGAAGTACCGCTAGGCCAACCAGATTCGGAGAGGGAGTGCCCACAACGCTTCTCACCGGGGTGGCCGGGATGGCAGGGTCATTCAGGCTTTCCGCTCCCCGCGTGGCACCGTCATCCAGACGTCGGCGGCCAGGGACCAGGTGCCGTTAGGGGGGTCGACGAGGGAGCGCTCGTCCTGGCGGGTGCGGAGGTTCATGATGTGGACGGGGGTGCCGTACCCGGAGACCTGGCGGGCCTCGGCGGCCAGCAGGACCGGGACGCGACCGGCCGCGCGGATCCGGCTGACCAGCCGTCTGACGTCGCTCGTCCGAGGAACGTTGGTGCGGTAGAGAGTGACCCGGGCGGCGGGCAGGCCGCAGCTGCTCCGGACGAGCTGGGTGAAGCGGGCGGCGGTGACGCGCTCGACGACGAGCACCGAGGCGCGCGCGGGCAGGGCCGCGCACAGCGCCTCGACCGCGGCGCGCTCGCCGCGCTCGATCGGGTCGAAGGCGGTCCCCGCCGAGACGAACGCCACGGGGACGAGGAGGAGGACCGCGCCGGCGGTGGCGAGCCCCCTTCGGACAGGCGGGCGGTACCCGAACCCGCGCCCCCGGTCCCGCACCCAGCCGAGGCCCCAGACGGCCAGCAGGATCAGGCCGGGGATGACGACGGGGACCAGCCGCCGGGCGGCCCACGGCTGGTCGGGAGTGATCCCGGGGCGGTAGAGCGTGGTGACCGTGGTCCAGGCGATGACGGCCAGTGGCAGCAGCCACTCCGGAGCCGTCCCCCGCACCAGCCTGCGCGCGAGCAGCGCCGCGGCGAGGGTGGCCAGGAGCACCGCGGGAAGCCCGACGTACCAGATCACCCAGTACGCCGAGTTCTCGTAGTAGAGCCGGGAGCCGTCGATCGGCAGGCCGTTGACCCGCTGGACCCCGACGATGAAGTCGGCGGTCAGCCGGTCCTCGGTGGTGGCGGGTGGCCGGATCACGGTCTGCAACCAGGGCCGGGCCGCGAAGGCCGCCCCGACCAGCACGACCAGGCCGCCGGCGATCTCGGGCAGCCTCGGCATCCGGGCGGCACGCCGCAGCGGCGCCGCGAGCCGGGGAGCGAGCGCCGCCATCGCGACGGTGAGCACCACGACCACGCCGCAGATGGCCAGCAGCGGGATGAGCGAGCCCGACAGGTATTTCAGGTAGGGGCGGGAGAGCAGATAGGCGGCGGCGAAGCCCAGCCCGGCCCCCACCGCCAGCCCGCCGAGCAGTGGCACGCCCAGCCGTCCTCCGTCGCGGTTCCCGGCCCGGCGGACGGCGATGAGCAGCCCGGCGTAGGCGAGCACGGGAAGCACGTCGCGCAGCCCGTCGATCCTGACCATGACGGCCAGCCCGGACACCAGCCCCGCCAGGGCGGCCCCGGTCCGCGCGGCGCGGATCACCGCCGGGCCGGTGTCTGAGGGATCGGGCAGCCGATGGCCGGCACCGGAGGCGCCGGAACCGCCCGGCGGCTCGGGTGGCGGGGAGGCGGTGACACCGGAGCGGAGCCTGGCCTCGGCGTCGTACAGCAGGGCGAGGCCGCCGAAGAGCAGGATCAGGGACGGGATCTCGCTGAAGGTGGTCCGCGAGGTGTAGAGGATCGGCAGGCTGACGGCGAAGACCAGGGCGGCGAGAGGCGCCCAGCGGGCCCCGACGAGCCGGGCGACGACCCCGGCGAGCACCAGCACCGCCGCCGCCCCCAGCACCGGCGGCACCAGCAGCAGCCCGGCGACGTCACCGAGCCAGGCGCCCACCGCGTGGAGCATCGGCGCCCCCGGCATGAACTGCGGCACGACCGCGCCGTCGAAGCCGTAGAAGCCCACGCTGTCGAAGTGGAGCGCCGGGTCGAGGCCGCCGAAGGCCTGCTCCTGGAAGGGCACGGGCAGCGAGCCGTGCCTGGCCAGCCAGATGCCGTACTGCGCGTAGGTGGCGGGGTCGCGTCGGACGATCAGCTGCTCGCTGCGGAACAGGCCGTTGAAGACTCCCGAGGCCAGTGCGACCGCGATCACCCCGGTGACCTGCCACGCTGTCGCCGGGATGGTCTCCGGCAGGCGCCGCAGACCGTACCGGCAGAGCAGCGCGGCGGCCAGCAGGCCCAGCGGGACCGCGGCGAGCGGCCGGAACCAGCCGAGCAGCAGCAGCGGCAGCCCGGCCAGCAGCCAGCCCGCCAGGACGAGCGCGGGCACGACCGAGACCACGGCGAGCACCTTGCCCGCCGAGGGGCCCGCCGAGGGCCTGCGCGTACGATCCAGCCAGCCGGTGGTCATGACACGACCCGAGCGTACTGGCAACCGAGACCCGCGCCGGGCACGGGCACGCGGGACGGCGGTGCCGTGCCGCCCGGCGTCCCACCTGGCGCGGAAGCCGGTAGCGTACGCGCAGCGCGTCAGAAGGGGGAAGAGTGGTCGGGTGGGCGGGGCTGCGGCATCACCGGTCCCTGGGGACGGTGACCACGCGTGTCGGCCGGATTCGGCGACCCGCGATCTCGCGCGGCGGCCCCGGCGGGGCCGCGACCGGAACCCGGCCGGGATTCGTGACCACCGCATGAGCGACGGCGGCTCCCCCGCCCCTCGCGGGTTCCCGAAACGTCGCCGGCTCCCCGGCCGGCGGCGGTTCCCAGACCGCCGCCGGTTCTCCGAGCACCGCTGGTTCCTGCTCGTGCTGGGCGTGGGGGTCGCGCTGCGGGTGATCGCCATGCTCGGCTACCGGCCCGCGCTCTGGTTCCCCGACTCCTACACCTACGTCGTCACCGCGTTGAAGCCCCGGCCCGACCTGGTCCGCCCGGCCGGATACCCGATGTTCCTGCGACTGCTCGAACCGTTCCACGACTTCGCCTTCGTCGCGCTGGCCCAGCACCTGCTGGGGCTGGGTGCCGGCGTGCTGGTCTATCTCACCGCGCGGCGGCTGGGAGCGCCCACCTGGGCCGCGACGCTCGCGTCCGTCCCCTCCCTGCTGGACGCCTACCAGATCGAGCTGGAACATCTGCTGGTCTCCGACACCCTGTTCACGGTCCTGGTCCTCTCCGCGGTCTGCCTGGCCGTGCGCCGATCCGTCGGATGGCGTACCGCGTGCGGGATCGGGCTGCTGCTCGCGGCGGCCACGCTGACCAGAACCGTCGGGCTGCCGCTGGTCGCGCTCTTCGCGGGCTGGCTGATCTTCAAGCAGCGGGGCCGGGTGGCCGCGGCGGGGGTGATGATCGCCGCCGCCACGGTGCCGATCCTCGGGTACGGGGCCTGGTTCTACGCGACGTACCAGCGGATCGGCATCGTGGGCGCGAACGGGGTCTTCCTCTACGCCAAGACGATGACCTTCGCCGACTGCGACGTGATGCGCCCGCCACCGGACCTGGCGGTGCTCTGCGACCCCCGCCCGCCCGCCCTGCGCCCGCCCGCGCAGGAGTACGTCTGGGCGCAGGACTCACCGCTGGTCAAGCTGCCCGGCATCACCTTCAGCCGCGGGAACGACGCGCTGGCCGGACGGTTCGCGTCGCTGGCGATCCGGAGCCAGCCGCTGGACTACCTGGGCTCGGTCGCCTCGGAGCTGGCCCGCTCGTTCACGGTGGACCGCCCGGTCTACCCGGATCAGGAGATCTACGACTACTACCTGTTCCCCGCGACGCCGCCCGCGCCGCCCGGACGCTACCCGGCGACCGTGGGCGCCCAGGCCGCGGAGCGCTACCAGCGTGGTCCGATCACCACCCGGATCGTCGAACCGTACGCGGGCTGGATCCGTGCCTACCAGGGAGTCGCCGGACTGCCCGGCGCGGCGGTGCTGGTGATCCTGCTGCTGCCGCCCGCGGCGGCGTGCGTCCGGCGGTTCCGCCCGGACACCACGGCGTGGGTGCTGCCCTGGTCGGTGGCGGTGGTGCTGCTCGCGATGCCGCCCGCGGTGGCGGAGTTCGACTACCGGTACGTCCTGCCGGCCGTACCCGCCGCCTGCCTCGCGGCGGCACTGGCCGTGCGTAAACCTAATTTCAGTAACATTCCACTAAATGTCCGCATTTGAGTATGCTGGCCGCCGGATCATCACGGCGCTGGCAGGGGGCGGTCTTGGCCAAGTTCGCATCATCACGTCTCCTGGCGCGCCCCTCGTGATCTACTCTCTGGGCGCGATGAGCGAGCTGCGCGAGAACCGGACGATGCCGCCAAGCAGGGGAATCGGATGAGCGACCACCGGCAGGCTTCCGTGAGAGACCAGCGGACGGCACCCGCCTCCCACGGCCGCAGAGGGGCCCGGCGCGCGGGCGGGGAGGGCCCTCCCCCCGAGCAGCCTCCGGCGGCCCCTCCACCGCAGCCGAAGGATGCTCCGCCGAAGGGTAGGGGCCGCAAGCAGAGGCGGCTCAGCATCGGCGCCTGGTCCGGCATCGCGGCGACCGGCCTGCTGGTGCTCAGCACCCTGGGCGGCTACAAGGTCTACCGGGACACGCTCGGCGAGGTCGAGACGGTCAACCTGACCGGCAAGCTGGGCAACAACCGGCCGGCCGCGGTCAAAGGCGCGCTCAACGTGCTGATCGTGGGCTCCGACACCCGCGAGGGCGACAACCTGAAGTACGGCCAGAAGATGGCCGACGCGGGCAAGCGCACCGACACGATCATCCTCATGCACATCGCGCCCGACCGCGACAAGGCGACGTTCGTCAGCTTCCCCCGCGACTCGGTGGTCGCCATGCCCGCCTGCACGTCGGAGACCGGCGCGCCGGTGGCGGCCCGCACCGAGATGATCAATGCCGCCTACAACGAGGGCGGCATCACCTGCACGATCTCCACCCTCGAATCGCTCACCGACATCCGGATCGACCACTTCGTCGAGGTCGACTTCACCGGTTTCAAGAACATCGTGAACGCCCTCGGCGGCGTCCGGATCTGCCTGACCAAGCCGGTCGACGACAAGAAGTCCAAGCTCACCCTCCCGGCCGGCTGGCACCTGCTGGCCGGCGAGAAGGCACTGGGCTACGTCCGGCTGCGCAACTACGGCGACGGCAGCGACATCGGCCGGATCAAGCGCCAGCAGGTCTTCCTCAGCCAGGTGGTCAAGAAGGCCACCAGCAGCGAGCTGCTGACCGACCCCTTCAAACTGCAGAACTTCATCAAGGTCGCCGCCCAGTCCGTCCGGATGGACGAGGACCTCGCGAAGGACACCGGCACCCTGCTCCAGATCGGGCAGAGCGCCCAGAAGCTGACCGCGAGCGGCGTCAAGCTGATCACCGTCCCGTGGGGCCCGCACCCGGACGACCCGAACCGGGTCGCCTGGCTGCAGCCGTACGCGGACCAGCTCTTCGCCGCGATCAAGAGCGACACCGAGGTCACCCCGCCCCCGGACACCAAGGTCAAGACCGTCAACCGCGAGCAGGTCAGGCTCCAGGTGTTCAACGGCACGGACACCCCGGGCCGGGCCAAGCAGGTGGCCGACGAGCTGGCGGAGCAGGGTTTCGTGGTCACCCACGTCGGCAACGCCCGCCCGGCGACCGGCAACGTGTCCACCACCACGGTGCGCTACGCCAAGAAGGACACCGAGGACGGCCCCGCCTACGGCGACGCGGTGGCCGCCAGGCTCTCCGGCGACAAGCGCACCCCGGCCGCGGGCAAGGTCAAGCCGGTCACCACCGAAAAGTACACGCCGCCCACGGCCCCCAAACCCACCCCCGGCGCCAAGGCCCCGACCGGACCGGTCATCCAGCTGATCATCGGTGCCGACTGGCCGGGGGTCCGGGCCCTTCCCAAGATCCCGGACGCCCTCACGGACAAGGTCGTCGACAGCAAGACCAACCCCTGCACCTGACCCTCTCGCCCGGTACACGGCCGGGCGAGGGCGTCCGGGCGGAGCACCGTGCCCGGACGCCCCTGCCCAACCTCGTGACCGGATCTCGTGACCGGGCATCGTGACCGGGCCGAGCGGCGAGGCCACGGCGTCCGGACGACCGGGTGTCACGGCGCAGCCCGGCGAACCGGACATCCAACACCGGGCAACGGAGCGCCATCGCCCGGGAAAACGGCGAGCACCCGCCGTTCCCGGATTTTGGACAGTCACGATTACCCGAGAACCTCCCTAATCAGAGTGCGCGTGTGCGACAGCGGGCTCACAGTCGGTTTAGGGTGGTCGGGGCGGTGAGGCGAACGATCACCCGGCCCGCCCCGGGTGCCCCCGCCAGTCTGCCCGACTACTCCCCGGTCTCCGACAGATAGCTGAGCCTTCCCCTCGTGAGCGACATCCGATCCTTCCAGGTGCCGGCCCCCCAGGACGACGGCGGTTCCGACGGCGGACAGGGCCGGAAGCCCGCCCCGTGGCCGACGCCCGGCCAGGCGCAGCCGCCCGGCGGGCACCAGCCCACGTGGCCGGAGCCGCCGGGTGGTGGCCCGGTCGCCGGCCGTCCGTCCCGGCACGAAACCCGGAACGCCCGGGAGGAGGAGAGCCCCGGCGAGGTCACCGAGTGGGGCGGTTACCCGGCATATCGGGAGCCCTACCCCGGCGACCCGCTCGACCTGTCCAAGCCCCTGGAGCCCGAACCGGTGCCCCAGGAGTCCACCTGGGCCCGCGAGACGCCCCAGCCGTGGACCCAGGACGGCCCGTCCTGGACGCAGGAGAGCACCACCTGGGCTCAGGAGAGCACCGGATGGGCCCAGGAGAGTGCGGTGTGGGCCCAGGAGCCGTCCTGGGTGCGGGAAGCCTCCTCCCCACAGGGCGCCCCCCAGGTGCCCCTCCCCCGGCCTGACTGGGCCCCGCCGCCCGTGTCGCAGCCGCAGACGGGCACGCACCCCTACGTCGCCCCCCAGCCCCAGGCACCCGGCCAGGTGCCCGGCGCGGGATCGCCCCAGGCTCCCGGGCAGCCCGCGAGTCCCGGGATGTTCCCGGGCGCCGGGCACCCGCAGACCGCCACGCCCCCCCGGCAGGCGCCGCCCGCGGGCAGCGAGCGCCCCTTCTCCTACTGGGAGAACAACCACCGGGAGAGCGAATCCTCGTTCTGGAACCAGGGCCCGCAGGCCGAGCAGGAGCTGCGGGCGGAGCGGGAGCGCGAGTCGCAGGTCGAGGAGGAGCCCGCGGCTCCCCCTGCCAAGAAGAAGCGCGAGCCGTATCTCGACAATGTGAAGTTCGTCCTGATCGCCCTGGTGGTGATGGGCCACTCGCTGGTTCCCACCCTGAAGGCGGACTCGGCGAGCGCGGCCTACCTGTTCATCTACATGTTCCACATGCCGGCGTTCGTGCTGATCAGCGGCTACCTGGGCCGCAACTTCTGGCACTCCAACGCGAAGATCAACAAGCTGGTCGACACACTGCTGATCCCGTACGTGGTCGTGGAGATCGGCTACGCGCTGCTCCGCTACGGGCTTGGCCAGAAGTGGACGCTGACGATAATTGATCCGGCCTGGCTGAACTGGTACCTGGTGGCCCTGGTCCTCTGGCGGATCTCCACACCCATCTGGACCCGGATGCGGCAACCGCTGCTGGTCGCGGTGGTCATCTACATGGCGGCGGGCTTCTCCGAGATCTCCGGTGACTTCAGCATCGACCGCTTCTTCGGCCTGCTGCCGTTCTACGTGCTCGGCCTGCTGCTCAAGCCCGAGCACTTCGACCTGCTCAAGCCCACCTGGGTCAAGATCACCTCCGCGGTCGTCCTGGTCGGGGCCGCCGGGGTGGCGATCCTCATCGCGCCGCACGTCCCGCGCGCCCCGATCTACTTCCGCTACAGCTTCAAGGCCATGGACATGTCCTGGTGGATGGGCTTCGGCGTGCGCGCCGCCGTGCTGGTCGCGGCGCTGATCATGACGGCCGCGGTGCTCGCGCTGGTACCCCGCCGCGAGACCTGGTTCTCCGACCTCGGCACCCGCACCCTGTACGCCTACCTGCTCCACGGCGTCGTGGTGGTCATCGCCAAGGACCAGGGCTGGCTGAGCTTCCCCTGGCTGTACGGCCCGCTGGGCGTGGCGGCGATCGCGTCGAGTTCGCTGGCCCTGGCCATCGTGCTCTGCCTGCCGGAGACCCGCAAACTCTTCAAGTGGCTGCTCGAACCCAGGCTGGTATGGCTCTACCGGCGACCGTCCTCGGCCCCCGCCGCCAAGGCCACGCCCACCACCGAGGCCGCGCCCGCCGCCAAGGAGAGTTCAGCGGCAGTTCCCCGGTAATTAACTCAACACATCCGGTGCTGACGGAACAGCCACCCAGCATCGGCATATGCGGGTATGCGTCGCGACAATCGTTCATCATCCAGAAGACGCCCGGATCGCGCATCGGCAGATCCGGGCGCTTCTCGACGCCGGGCACGACATCACCTACGTCGCCCCCTTCACCGACTGCAACGTCACTCCGGATCCGCGGATCCGGGCGATCGACGTGCCCCGGGCGATCGGCAACCGCCGCAGGCGCGCGCTGAAGGCCGCCAGGGGAGCTCTCAGCCGCGGGGTCGAGGGCGCCGACCTGCTGATCGTGTACGACCCGGAGCTGCTCTCCCGCCTGCCCAGGCGCCGCCCCACCACCGTCTGGGACGTACGCGGTGAGGCCGGTGCCACACCCGGGCACCGGGCCCTGCCCTCGCTGGTACGCCGGATCGAGGCCCGAGCGGAACACCGGCTGCGCCTGATCCTGGCCGACGACTCCTACCGGGACCGCTTCTCCCTGCCCCACCCGGTCGTCCCCAACACCGCCTGCGTACCCGAGAACCCGCCCGCGCGGCCCGGCCGCGACCGGGTGGTCCACATCGGTCACCTCTCCGAGGCCGGAGGCGTGGCCGAGCTGATCGAGACGGCCAGGCGGCTGCTCCCCCACGGGATCAGGCTCGACCTGATCGGCGCCGCCGATGCCGAGGTCAGGCCGCTGCTCCGGGACGCGCAGCGGGAGGGCCTGCTCGACTGGTACGGCTATGTGCCCAACCGGCACGCGCTGCGGATGGCCGAGGGGGCGATCGCCGGGCTGTCGCTCCCGCACGACGCGCCCGGCCACCGGCCCGTACCGGCCAAGATCATCGACTACATGTCCCGGGGCGTCCCCGTGGTCACCACGCCGCTGCCCGCCGTCGCCGCCCTGGTCGAGCGGACCGGCTGCGGGGCCGTCGTCCCCTTCGGCGACGTCGGGGCGGCGGTGCGCGCGGTGCTGACGCTGCGGGACGATCCCACCGGGGCCGCGGAGATGGGCGGGCGCGGCCACGCCGAGGCCCTGGCCCACCACAACTGGCCGGACCACGCGGGCGCGTTCGTCGGGCGGTTGGAGGAATGGGCGGGCAGACCGGTGACGTCCGGCCTGGAGATTGGTCTACTGGAGGCATGGCACGCCATCTGATTCAGGGGCGCGAGATCGCCATGCCGGTCCGCGTCCGAGACGCCATGGTCTGCAGCGCCTCCTACCTGGTCCGGGCGGACGCCGCACGGGCCGTGATCGCCTATTCCCACCTCGACGTCGCCGAGGTGCTGCCCCGCAAGGCCCTGTGCACGCTGATGTTCGCCGACTACCGCGACGGCGACCTGGGCCCCTACCACGAGTTCGGCATCGCCTTCCTGGCCAGGCCACCCGGCGCGGACCACGCTCCCGGCGGCGGGCTGCGCGCGAACCTGTCCGAGCTACGCAGGACCGGCGCCGGGGCGTTCGTCCACTGGCTCCCGGTCGACCAGGGCTTCACCCTGGAGGCGGGCCGCACGATCTGGGGTTTTCCCAAGGAACTGGCCGACATCGACCTGCGCACGTCCTCCCCCTACAAGCGGTGCATCCTGCGTAAGGACGGCCGCCTGGTGCTGGACCTGCTGATCAAACCCGGCGTCCCGGTGCCGGGCACCGGCATGATGACCGCCCTCGACGCCTACAGCCACTCAGATGGCGTCACCCGCCGCATCCCGTGGTCGATGTCCCCCCGCGGCATCCGCGCCCGCCCCGGCGGCGCCCTGATCCGCCTGGGCAACCACCCGATCGCCAAGGAACTGAGCGAACTCGGCCTGCCCAGACGAGCCCTGGCCACGACCACGGTCTCCCACATGGCCATGACCTTCAACGAGGCCAAGGAGCCCTAGTAACGCAAAGGCACGGGTTGGGGAGTTGTCCCCTCGTCAGCGATCAGGGCTGAGGGCCCTCTCCCATTGCCGGAAACGCTCGCGAAGTTGCCGGATCTCCTCGTCGCCGAGGCCGTGATAAGCCAGTGCCTGGTCGGGTATGCGGCCCAGCGCGGACAGCGCGATCGCGAACATCGCCCTGTCGAAGCCTGGGTCGGCATTCGTGGCCAAACGGGTCAGGTCATCGGTGTTGTAGCGGCCACTGCGCAGGACAGCATCCACGTCGACGAAGTCGCGGACCTCGGCTCTGCCGTAGAGAGCGGCCACCTTGTTTCCCACCGCGTCGTCTGGATGGAGTACGTCGATGTGAACAGATCTACGTCTTCCGAACGGCGAGTAAGAAAGCCGTGAGCCTGAACGGCATAACCGCCGGCGAGCGCGAAGCCGAAGCGTTCCGTCGATGCCAGACCGATTCGTGTGGCGAGTTCGTGGGTGCTATGCCGCTCGCACCAGATTCCGGAAGCGAGTCTCCCATGTGTGCCTGGCCTGGATCGGCAGGTAAAGACGTGACCAGATACGGATCAGCACCGCGCCGTTCAGATGCTTACGCAGATCGTCGAGGTGAACCGCTTCGCGGATCACGCGTTCGTACATGAGCCCGAGCTGGCCGTCGTCGGTCAGGTCGTAGACGCGCTGCTCGGACCAGTCCAGATGGGTGGGAAGTTCCACGACCCCCGTCACAGGCCCGGTCAACTCACTCAGGTCGGCAGGCACGAGGTAAACACGGCGACTGGCGTACCGCGACCGGGTATTCACACCTTCAGTCTGCCCGCTTGTCGTGACTTTGCACCATGAACAACCACCTGGACCTGGGAGCCGCCCCTGACCGAGGCCCCAGGAACCTGATGCTCGCGCCGAACCCGGCGGGCGGCGGCGTTCACACCCGTCTGCGGGGTGGGACCGGGACGCGGTCGAGGTCGTGGGCGACGACGACGTCGCCGCGGAACGCGGCGGCCGCCTGGTCGGCGAAGCGGTGCTCGTCCTCGGCGCGGTACCGCTCGGAGAAATGGGTGAGGACCAGCCGCCGGACGCCGGCCTCGGAGGCGAGCTTGGCGGCCTGGCCGGCGGTGAGATGGCCGTAGTCACGGGCCAGCGCGGCGTCCTCGTCCAGGAAGGTCGACTCGATGACCAGCAGATCCGCCCCGTCGGCCAACTCGAAGACCGCGTCGCAGAGGCGGGTGTCCATGATGAAGGCGAACCGTTGCCCGGGACGATGCACGCTGCACTCGCCCAGGGTCACCACCGTGCCGTCCGGAGCGGTGACCTGGCCGTCCTCCCGCAGCCGACGTATGGCGAGACCGTGCACGCCTCGGGCGGCGAGTTCGTCGGGCAGCATGGTGATGCCGTCGGGCTCGACCAGGCGATAGCCGTACGCCTCCACCGGATGGTCGAGCCGGCGGGCCGTCAGGGTGAACGGCGCGTCGGCGGTGTCGAGTTCCACCACGGAGCCGCCGAGCGGCTGTTCACGGATCCGGATGGTGTCGTGGAAGATCGTCGCATGCCGCAGCCGCTCCCAGTAGAGCGCACCGCTGGCGGGGAAGGCCGCGTTCGCCTCGGCCACCCCGTCACGTGACATCCGCTGGACGATTCCCGGCACTCCGAGGCAGTGGTCGCCGTGGAAGTGGGTCAGACAGATCCAGTTGACGTCGTGCACGCTGAACCCGGCGTGAATCATCTGCCGCTGCGTCCCCTCCCCCGGGTCGAACAGCAGGCCGTGCCCGTCCCAGTGCAGCAGATAGCCGTTGTGATTACGGGTACGGGTGGGAACCGCACTGGCGGAACCGAGCACAACAATCTCACGTGCGGACATACGTCAATGATCACTTAACCGGGGGCGGCGAGCGACCGGATAACGACCGGGTGAACGGCTCCGGCCCGTCCGGCGGGTCGCCTGGCACGGCGGCCCCGGTACGGAGTCAGCCGTCGAGTTCCAGCAGGGGCAGCTCGGCTCTGGTCGGGAGGCCCTGCCAGTCGCTGGGGCCGGACGAGGCGAAGGCGGCGAGCAGGAACCCGCGGCGCAGCCGGTCGGTCGGATGTAGTCCCTCCAGCGCCGCGCTGAGATAGCCCGAGACGAAGGCGTCCCCCGAGCCGTTGGGATCGACCACCGGCGCGGAGATGCCGGCGGCGTCGTGGCGGACGCCGTCGACCCGGACGCTCGCCCCCCGGGCGCCGCGTATCACGATGACCTCGCGGTCTCCGGCGAGCGCGGGCTTGACCAGGTCGAGCTCGCTCTGCCGGACGAACAGCACGTCCGCCGAGCAGGCCAGCACGCTGAGGATCTCCTCGGCCTCCCGCAGGTCGGGCCAGAGCTGGTCGTGGTAGTCGATCGCCACCGAGACGGGAACCCTCGCGGTCCGCGCGGCCCGTACCGCGGCGTGCATGGCGTCGCGCGCGCTCAGCGCGGCGGTGATCCCGCTGACGTGCAGGACGCGCGAGGCCGCGACCCGGTCGACGGGAACGTTCCCCTGGGCGAGCCTGGCACCCGTGCGGTAGTAGGTGACCCTGGCGGCCTGACCGAGCCTCGACTCCTTCAGCAGCATCCCGGTCGGCGATCCCTCGTCCACCCGGACGTCGGAGACGTCCACCCCCTCGCCGCGCAGCACGGTGAGGATCCTGGACCCCAGCTCGTCACCGCCGACCTTGCCCAGCCAGCTCACCCGGTGGCCGAGCCTGGACAGCCCGATCGCGACGTTGAACTCGGCGCCGGCGACGTCCAGCCTGGCCTCGTGCTCATGGCGGATCCGGCCGCTGGTGACCACGCCGAAGGCCTCGCCGAGAGTGTAGACGTCCATGCCGGAGCGGGACTCAGACGATCGGTGGGCGGCCGAGGCGCAGCATGCGCCAGGCGGTCTTCCAGCCCATCGGGCGACGCTCCCCCGCGGGTTCTCTGAGCCCCTCGCCGAAGCCCTTGAACCAGGCGCGCAGGGCGGGCCCCGAGCGCTCGCGGACCAGGGTCAGCACGCTCCAGTTGAGCAGGTAGAGCGTCGCGAGCACCCAGGGAAGGTTGCGGCGGGCCAGCCAGACCCGGTTGCGGGCGTTGAGCCGGTAGAAGTCCGTGTGCCTGGTCGGGGGGACCTGTGGGTGGTACATGACCGTCTTGGCGTCGTACTCGATGCGGTAGCCCTCACCGAGGAGCCGCCAGGCCAGGTCGGTCTCCTCATGGGCGTAGAAGAAGCGCTCGGGAAGCCCGCCGACCTGGAGGAACGCCGACCGGCGGATGGCGCACGCGCCGCCCAGGAAGGTGGTGACCGGGGAGGACCGCTCGGGGTCGCCCGCCCGCAGGCGGGGAACGTGGCGGCGCTGGCCGATGCCGCCGTCGGGGTCCTTCACCCGGAAGGAGACGACCGCGAGGTCGTGCTCGGTGGAGAAGCGCTCCCGCAGGTGGGAGACGAGCCCCTGGTCGGCGTACCAGCCGTCGTCGTCGAGGAAGAGGACGACGTCGCCCGTGCACTCCTCGACGCCACGGTTGCGGCCCGCGGGAATGCCCGCGTTGTGGCTCAGCCGCACGCTTCTGATCGAGGCCGAGGACCCCTCGGGCACGGTGGCCGACAGCTCGGGAACATCGGTGCCGTTGCCGACGATGACCACCTCGACGTCGCCGTCGACCTGGTTCAGCGCGGATTCGACCGCCCGGTCCAGCTCTGGGATCCGGTTACCCATGGTGAGGATGACGCACGAGATCTTCAACGGGTCATCGCCTTGACGCGTCGAAAGCACGTACGGAGCATACGTTCATGATCACCGAGTCTGCTGGATCGGGCAATTCTGGCAGGGTCAATGCTTCCTTGTTTACCGGGAAACAAGCGTATCGGAACCGTCGGCGAACACCTGCCAAACAGTAAGGTGTTCGCACCTACGACGCGCCCGGACGCCATCCGGTTCCTCATGAAAGCCGCCTGGACGCCAGAATGCTGATCAGATGCAGGATCATCTGCAGCACCGCGACGACCACGCAGGCCACCACGAGCACCCTCGTCGCGGCCAGCCCTCCGTTGATCGCGTCCCAGATCGCCGCGACCACGACGAGGAGGGACAGCTCGACCGCCTGCACGATCCGGTGGAACCTCAGCGCCGCCGCGGCCTTACGCGCCAGGCCCAGCCCGCGCGACTGGAAGTGCTCGGCCGAGGCCTCACTCGCCGCGACCAGCCCGGAGCGGGCGCGGGCCACGTCGACCAGGTCGGTCTCCGCCTTGATCAGGATGGCGCCGAGCGCGGCGGCGAAGCCCGTCACGGTGTACCAGTCGGGCAGGATCTCCGACGCCCGGAACCCCAGCCCGATGAGCAGGGCGGCCTCGGCGAAGTAGTGGCCGACCCGGTCGAGGTAGACGCCGGTGATGGAGGTGCGCCGGGTCCAGCGGGCCAACTCGCCGTCGGAGCAGTCGAGCAGCAGGTAGAGCTGGACCAGCAGTGCCGCCAGCACCGCCGCCCAGAGGCCGGGCAGCGCGAGCACCACTCCGGCCAGCAACCCGGTGAGGATCATCAGCCAGGTGGTCTGGTTGGGCGTGATCGGCGTCTTGGCGAGGAACCAGGTGACGTAGATCGACAGTTTGCGCATGTAGAGCACGCCGGCCCAGTGCTCGCCGCTGTTGCGTTCCATGGTCGAGTGCGGCTGGGCCACCGCACGGAGCTCAGCGACCGACGGCCCGGACATAATCCTCCACCCGATCACGAATCTCCGACTCCGACAGGCGCAGGTGCTCAAGGATCGTGTAGCGACCGGGGCGGGTGGCCGGCGCCAGCATGACCGCCTCGGTGAACTGGGCCGCGGACAGCCCCACGTCGGTGGGGCTGACCGGCAGCTCATGCCCGCGCAGGCAGTCGACGACCTGGTTGAGCCTCCGTGAGTCCTCGCGGAGGAAGAAGCAGAACGCGGCACCTATCCCGGCGAGCTCGCCGTGGTTGGAGGTGCCGGGAAAAAGCTGATCCACGGCATGCAGGATCTCATGGTCTCCGCCACTCGAAGGACGGGAAGACCCGGCGACCACCATCGACATCCCCGACAGGATGAGCGCCTCGGCCAGCACGGTCAGGAACGCGTCGGCCTCGATCGAGTCGGCCCTGCCGATCACCGCCTCCGCCGCGGTGCGGGCCATCGCGCAGGCCAGGCCGTCGATCGGCTCGCCGCGCTCGCTCGCGCCGAGCTGCCAGTCCTCGATCGCCGAGAGGTTGCTGACCACGTCGCCGACCCCGGAACGGACCAGCGAGGCGGGCGCGTCGTGGACGAAATCGAGATCCACCATGATGGCCAGCGGCATGGGCACGCCGAAGGAGCCCTTGCCGCCGTCGTGCGTCAGCGAGGCCACCGGCGAGCAGATCCCGTCGTGCGACAGGTTGGTGGCCACCGCCACCATCGGGATCCCGGCCAGCGACGCGGCGTACTTGGTCACGTCGATGGTCTTGCCGCCGCCGATGCCCACGACCGCCTCGTACGCGCCCTTGCGCAGCTCGGCGCCGAGCGAGACCGCCTCGTCCACCGATCCGTCCGGGACCCGGAAGAACCTGGCCTCGTCGAGCGAGGGAGCGATCACCGAGGTGATCCTGTCTCCCTGGCCCGGCCCCACCGCCACCGCCACCCGCCCGGAGGTCGCCACCCGGCTGTCCGCCAGCAACGATCCGAGCTGGGCGATCGCGCCCCGCCGCACCTCCATGGACAAGGGCGCCGGGAGCATCCTGGCTAGTATCGGCACGCGATCTCCCGCGCCTTGGCGAGGTCGTCGTGGTTGTCTACCTCGACCCACGGGACGTCGCCGATCGGGGCGACCGCGATCTTCTCGCCGCGGGCCACGAGCTCCTGGTAACCGTCCTCGTAGTAGAGCTGCGGGTCGCGCTCGAAGGTGGCCTGCAGGGCGTCGGCGAGGCGCTCACCGATGCCGGGACGGATGAGCGTGGCGCCGATGTACTCACCGGCGGCCTCGGCCGGATCCATCAGCTTGGTGATCAGCCGCAGGTGACGGCCACCGTCGAGGGTGACCTTCATCTCCTCGTCGGCGAGCTTCTTGACGTCGTCGACCGCGAGCAGGATGTCGGTGGTCGCGGGCGCGGAGAGCAGCGTCTCCTCCACCGAGACGGGGTGCACCGTGTCACCGTTGACCAGGAGCACGCCCTGGTCGAAGTAGTCGCGCGCGCACCACAGGGAGTAGGCGTTGTTCCACTCCTCGGCCTTGTCGTTGTGCACGAGGGTGAGCTTCACGCCGTGCCGCCGCTCCAGCTCGGCCTTGCGCTCGTGTACGGCCTGCGCCTGGTAACCGACGATGACCACGACATCGCGGAGATCGGCCGCCGCGAGGTTACGCAGCGAGATGTCCATGATCGTGGTGTCGCCGTCGACCGGCACGAGCGCCTTGGGCAGCGTGTCCGTGTACGGCCGCAGACGCCGTCCGGCCCCGGCGGCCAGCACCATTCCCAGCAACGCGCACTCCTCATTCGGGTGAGAGCCTCCCGGCGGGCACTCCTAGGCCCCAAAGGTTAGTTGCCTTCAGGCCCTGATCGTGTAATTGAGGGTTTGCCGGGTGTTCTCAATCGTGTGCGCCGAGGTCGGCCGCGTCCATCCCGAACCTCGGGGCGGCCAGCCAGCAGGTGATGCTCTCCCAGCTGAAAAGGCACCACAGGTACAGCGAGAGCAGCACGAACACCAGCGTGACCTGCCCGGCGAGGCCGCCGAGGGCGACCAGCAGCATCCTGCCGTCCCAGCCGAGGCCGGATGTGGCCAGCCAGGTCGGCGGGTAGACCCGCTGCCGGAGGCGGTAGACGACGTCGTAGTGGTGGAAGGCCATCGCGCCGAGCAGCATGAGGATCAGCCACGGCGGCACGTCGTGCGCGAAGCCCACCGAGGCCACGAAGCCGTACTCGGTGAGACGCAGGATCGGCGGCACCAGCCAGTCGAGCCGGCCGTCGTGCGGGTGGGAGCTGCCCGGACCGGCGAGCAGCAGCGCCACCGCGGGGGCGAAGACCGCCAGCCCGTCGGTGCCGGCCACACCGACCAGCAGCAGCACCCCGGTCACGAACATCCCGACGATGGCGGGCGGCAGCGGCGGCAGCTGCCCGGCGACCAGTGCGCCCATGGCCCTCGACGGCACCCCGTCGTCCCGGTAGGCGACCACGGCACTACGCGGCACCGGCGCCATATGCACAGAAACCATGATCACATCCGTTTTCCCAGTCGCCCCGCGAAAAGCCCGACCGTTCCTGCCCGCCCCGCGACGGACACCGCCCGCCCCGTGGCAGGCCCGGCCGATCCCGCGACCGGCCGACTCGATGGCGGGAACCGCCGCCCCGGCGGAGCCCCCGTCCACGCCGGAGTCTCCCGTCTCGTGGCGGGCCCACCCCGCCCTGCCGCGCGCCCACCGTCTCCGGTCACCGGCTCAACGACCTGCCCATCCGGCCCGCGAGAGTGTAGGTCGCGGCGATCCCACCCCAGACCAGCAGCGCGACGAAGGTCACCCGGGCGTTGAAGAGGGCGGCGGTCACCGCGATCAGGGCCATCCGCTCCCCGATGGGCAGCACGATGATCTTCTTGAACCAGCGGGTGGGGGACGCCTTCTCCATGGTCCGCGAGAGCCGCACGATCGCGTTGCCCGTACCCGGCCCGTCGCCGTCCCCGGCCGCTCTCCCGGTGTTCTGCTCGGCCCCGCCGTCCGCGGCCCGCACGGCACCGGTACCCACCGGTGCGGCTTGCCGCTCCGGCTCGCGGAGCGGCACCGGCCGTCTGGCGTCATCGGCCGGGTCACCCGGCGAGCCCGGCGTCCTGGCCCAGGCCGCGCCCACCCGGGCGGCGTCGGCACGCGCCCCCGCGTACGAGAAATCGATCATGTGCCGGAGCAGCTGCAGGATCATCGCGGCCACCGCGAGCCCCCAGATGCCGTCGGGTCCGCCGCCGGTGGCCTCCAGCCCGGCCGCGTACCCGAAGGCGAGTCCCACGTAGACGACGTACTCCTTGACCCGGTCGAAGGTGGCGTCCAGCCAGGCCCCGAACGGCGAGAAGGCACGGGTGTAGCGGGCGAGCTGGCCGTCGACGCAGTCGAGCACGAACGACAGGTAGAGCAGGATCGCCCCGGCGATCAGGGCCTGCCGGGTGCCCGTGGAGAACCAGACCGCGGCGAGCGCGGCCAGGCCGACGGACATGCCGGTGATCGCGTTCGGCGTCAGACCGAGCCTGGCGGCGAGCTTCACCAGGTGCCTGGACCAGGAGCTCACCCCGTACGTGGCGAAGAAGCCGTCGTTGGCCTTGACCGCGCCGTCCAGCCGGGCCTCGGCCTCGTCGACCTCCGCCAGCCTCGGCACCGCCGAGTCGACGTCCGCCTGCTCGGCCATCCGGTCGCCGTGCAGCCGGCCGAGCCCGGCCGCGCGCACCGGGACACCGGCGCGGACCAGACCGACCAGGAGCAGCTGTGGGGCCTCGCCGCCGTCCATCGGGCCGAAGCCGCCCGCCTCGGCGAGCTCGGCGAGCGTCTCGGCGGCCTCGGCGAGGCGCGTCAGGTCGGACACTCCTACCTGGAGCGCGCCCCTGAAGGTGCCGTCCGCCTCGCCCACCTCGTGGAAGGAGGTGCCCGCGGCCACCACGTTCCCGCCGTCGATCCTGACCGGCGGGCGTGACGGCCCCGGCGCGGCCCTCTCGCCCTCGCTCACCAGCGCGCGGGTGTCACGGGCCGGATGCTCGGTGAGCATGGCCAGCGCCTCGGTGTGCGCCACCAGGTCACCGGCGACCAGCAGCACGGGGCCGATGGACGAGCGAGCCACCTTCGCGACCCTGCGCAGGTCGTCGGCGAGCCCCCGCGACCCCTCGGCGCCGATCATGTGGGTGCCGCCGGGCGCGTGGATGATGTCGCTGGAGCGGGCCACCACGTGCACCTCCCGCACCGAGAGTGTGGCAAGCTGTCCGGTCAGCCTGTCGAGCAGCGTTCCGGCGGGACAGCGCAGGGCGGACGCCTCGGTGGTGGCGAGCACGACCGCGGCCGTCTGGGAGGCGGCGTGAGAGTCAGGCAATCCGGGCTCCTTCGTATCCGACGGGATCACCGTACGAATCGGGGAGTGCGCACTCAGGGTAGCTAGATCTTGACGGGATAGCACGGGAGCACGCCGGACGATCGGGTACGCACCCATTACGCTCGCCATACCCGAACTGTCAAAGGAATCTGATCTTGGCCGAACGTGAACCGCGTCCTCGAACCGTCGGAGTGGTCCTGGCAGGCGGCGTCGGCCGGCGCGTCGGCCTCGGCACCCCCAAGCAGCTGCTGGAGATAGCGGGCCGGACGATCCTGGAACACACCCTCGCCCTGTTCGAGGAGGCGCCGGAGATCGACGAGGTCATCGTGCTGATGGCGCCCGGCTTCACCGGGGAGGTGGAGCGGATCGTCGAGCGGAACGGCTTCGCGAAGGTCACCCAGGTCCTGGAGGGCGGCCAGAGCCGCCCGGAGACCACCTGGCGGGCGCTGCGGGCCCTGGGACCCCAGGAGTGCGACGTGCTGCTGCACGACGCGGTACGCCCGCTGGCGGACAGGAGGATCATCACCGACTGCGTCGAGGCGCTGAGGACCTGCTCGGCCGTCGAGGTGGCGATCCCGAGCTCCGACACGATCGTGGTGACCTCGCAGGGGCCGGACGGGGAGATCGTTCGTGACGTCCCCGACCGTGCCACCCTGCGCCGCGTCCAGACCCCGCAGTGCTTCCGGCTCTCGGTGATCCGCGAGGCGTACCAGCGGGCCTTCGCCGACCCCGGCTTCGGCGACCGGCCGCCCACCGACGACTGCGGCGTGGTGCTGCGCTACCTGCCCGAGGTGCCGATCCACGTGGTGACCGGCAGCGAGCGGAACATGAAGGTCACCCACCCGGTGGACCTCCTCATCGCCGACACGCTCCTGCGGCTCGCCGCGAGCGACGTTCCCCCCGCCTCGGCCTCCGCCCTGCGCGAGGCGATGGAGGGCAGGACCGTGGTGGTCTTCGGCGCGGGCGCCGAGGTGGCGGAGCTGGCCGGAGAGCACGGCGCCCGCGTGTTCCGCTTCCCCGGGCCGTCCGACCTCTCCGGGGCGCTCGAAGGGGTGCGCGTCGAGGACCCCGGCGCCGTGGCCGACGCGCTCGCCCACGCCGCCAAGGAGACGGGCGGGATCGACTACGTGGTCAACGCCCCGGGGGCCGCGCCCTCGGGCCGGCTCGACGCGGTGGACGACACCGCGATCGCCGAGAGCATGAACGTGCACCACCTGGGCCCGGTCAACATCGCCAGGGCCGCCCTCCCCCATCTCCGCGAGACCCGGGGCCACCTGCTGTTCCACGCCCCCGCCCGGGTCGAGGGCGCCGATGACAGCCTGCGCTCCGCCGCGGGTGCCGCGGTGGCCGGTCTGACCCGGGCGCTGGCGGGGGAATGGGCCTTCTACGGAGTACGGGTCAACTGCGTCGTTCCCGGGCGGAGCGACGCCCCGCGCACCGTCGCCCGCACCTCGCTGGACGTGCTCGCCTCCGGCGTCACCGGTCAGGTGGTCGATGCCCGCCCCTGACCGGTTCCCGCCCCGGTGAAGTGGGTCAGCCCGGCTTGCCGAGCCTCCTCGGGCTGGTCAGAAAACCCCAACCCCACGACATGTGCATGGTGACGTAGACCAGCGGCAGCCGGATGAGCGCCTGGGGCGGCAGGCCGCTGCCGGTGACCACGGAGCCGGCCAGGATCGCCGCCAGGTAGCCGCCGGGGATCAGCAGGCCCGGCCAGAGGAAGGGGGAGACCACCAGGCCGGCGAGGATGGCCAGCACGGCCAGCGGCGGCGCCAGGTAGCGCAGGTTGATCGTGCCCTCGTGGGTGCGGGCGACCACCCTGCGCCAGCGGCCGTAGTGGAAGTACTGCTTGGCGAGGGCCTTGAGGTTGGGCCTCGGCCGGTAGGAGACGCGCATCCGGGGCTGGAACCAGACCAGGCCGCCCGTCTCGCGGATGCGGTGGTTCATCTCCCAGTCCTGGGCCCGCTGGAAGTGCTCGTCGTAGCCGCCGACCCGTTCCAGAGCCTCCCGGCGGAACACGCCGAGGTAGACCGTGTCGGCCGGGCCCGCGGTGCCGCCGGTGTGGAATCTGGCGCCGCCGACACCGATCTTGGAGGTCATCGCGCGGGCCACGGCCTGCTCGAACGGCGTGACGCCCTCGGCGTCCATGATGCCGCCCACGTTGTCCGCGCCGGTCTCCTCAAGGGTCTCGACCGCGACCCGGAGGTAGTCGTCGGGGAGCATCGCGTGGCCGTCCACCCTGGCGATGATCTTGTTGCTTGACGCGGCGATGGCGGCGTTGAGCGCGTTGGGAGTCCGGCCCGTGGGGTTGGGGACCACGATCACGCGGGGGTCGTCGGCGGCGATCTCGTCGGCGACTTCCTGGGTGCGGTCGCGGGAGGGGCCGATCGCGAGGACGACCTCGATCGGTCCTTCGTACCGCTGCGACAGCACCTGACGCACCGCCTCCCGCAGATGGCGCTCCTCGTTCAGCACCGGGATGACGATGGAGATCGGAGGCCAGACACGTGTCTCGGAAGACGACGCCGGCGCGGGCGAGTCGGGGAACTGCTTCATGGCGTCGCTCACGCTACTGTACGAACGGGTACCTCATCGACCCAGCAGGAGCCTAGGGGGCCATGCATGCGTGACCCGCATGAGGATTCGGGTGTGCACGTGGGCGGCGACGCCTACGGCAGCGTCCGATTGAACCCGAGACGTGACCGCAGGTCAGCCAGGGGTGCCCGCACCAGGCGACGCGGTCTCGTCATCGCGGGAACGCTCTCGTGCCTGGTCCTGGGCAGCTCCGGAGTGACGTGGGCGCTGACGAACTACGCGACGACAAAGATCAAGTCAGTCGACGCGGGGTTGCAGGGGTCGCGGCCGAGCAGCGGCGCGATGAACATCCTGGTGGTCGGCGTCGACAGGCGCGACGACCTCACCCGCAAGCAGCAGAACCAGCTCAAGCTGGGCCGCGAGAGCGGCGAGCGCACCGACACCATGATGGTGATCCACCTGTCGGAGGACCACCGCAGGGTCACCGTGGTCAGCCTTCCCCGCGACACCTGGACGACGATCCCCGGCAAGGGCCAGCACAAGATCAACGCGGCCTACCAGCTCGGCGGCCCGAAGCTCGCGACCCGCACGGTGCAGGCGGCCACCGGCCTGACCCTCCACCACTACGTCGAGGTCAACGTGCTCGGCTTCATCAACGTGGTCGACGCGCTCGGCGGCATCTCGGTCTGCACACCGGTCCCGATCAACGACCCGAAGACCGCACTCAACCTGGAGCCGGGCACCTACTCCTTCGACGGCGTCAAGGCCCTCTCCTACGCCCGAACCCGCGCCACCGCCCGCTCCGACCTGGACCGCATCGACCGCCAGCAGCAGGTGATCTCCGCGCTGCTGAACCAGGCACTCAGCGGCGACACGCTCACCAACCCGATCAGGCTGGCCTCGTTCGTCGACACCGCCCTCGACACGGTCCGGGTGGACGACGCGCTCCGCAAGGACCTGCTCGGCCTGGCCAACCAGCTCAAGGACGTCTCCACGGACGACGTGGCCTTCGCCACGGTCCCGCTCGCCGAGGTCGACTACCGGACGCCGACCGGCGAGTCCGCCGTGCTCTGGGACAAGAACGCGGCCAAGGAGCTGTTCCGCCGGATCGCCGCCGACGAGACGCTCGTCAAGCCGACCAAACCCGCCGGGTCCACGCCCACCCCGAGCGCCTCGGCCTCCCCCACGGCTCCCGCGCTGACCGTACCGCCCGCGCGGATCTCCCTCAGGGTTCTCAACGGCACCACGATCAAGGGGCTGGGCGCGCAGACCAGGACCGAGCTGCAGAAGGTCGGATTCCTGGTGCCCGAGGCGGCCGGCAACACCCCGCAGAAGGGCTTCGAAAGGACGGTCGTCCGGTACGGCCCGGGCCGCGAGGACTCGGCGCGCACCGTCGCCGCCGCGCTACCCGGCGCGGAGTCGCGCCGGGTGGAGAGCCTGGGTGACGCGATCGAGGTGGTCGTCGGCCTGAAACACGCGCCGCCGAAGAAGGTCACCGTGAAGGAGACGACCGCACCGGCGACTCCGACCGCCTCCCCCTTGGCGACCCCAACGGCGAGGACGGCCACGGAGAACATCTGCAAAAAGTGATGTTGCGCATAACAATCTTCGGCTTGGGCAGTCAGCGGGGCACGGAGGTGGTGACCGTGATCTCGACATTTGATGTTCAGACGTGGCGCAGCGGTCCCTGCGCGGTCGTGCGGGCGACAGGCGAGCTCGACCTGGCCGTCGCTCCCCGGCTGCGCGCGGAGATCGACCGCGTCCTGGACGGTGCCGGCCTCCCGGGTCTGGTGGTCGACCTGACCAGGGTGCCGTTCTGCGACTCGGTGGGGCTGGGCGTCCTGGTGGGCACCCTCACCCGGCTCAGGGAGGCCCGCTGCCGCCTCATCCTGGTGGTGGGTCCCGGCATGATCACCCATCTGCTGACGATCACCAATCTCGACCGGCACTTCGAGGTACGCGGCAGCCTGCGCGAGGCGCTGGACGCGCTGACCCCGAGCCACTCGACGAACTGAATCACCCCAGCTCAGAGCAGCTTTCCCGGCCGGCTCACCCTCCTCTTCCGCAACTCTCGCAGCACCCTCCCAACCCTTTTCGAGCCCTCCGGCCGAAGGCCGACGCGCGCCACCGGCAAACTGTTTCCTCGAATAGCTGGCACATATACGGGTAGGCATCTACACTTCGCTTCGAAGCTACACGATCACGGAAAGCGATGGTTCGCACCGTTAGGGAGTATCGTGGCTTCAGATCGTCCATCCATCTTCGCGCCGGGCAAGACGCGATCGGGAGGACGAGCTGAGGCCGGACGTCAGAGTGACACTCCCCGGCCGGATACGTACATTCACGTGAGCCTGCAGGGAAGTGGGCGATGAACGCACTTCAACTCACGAGCGAACACGCGAGCGGCTTCGTGGTCATCACGGTGGCCGGCGAGCTCGACCTGGCCACCAGGCCGGAGCTGTCCGACTGCGTGCAGGAAGCCATCGACGCCTGCCAGGGCACGGTCATCATCGACCTCTCCGGGGTCACCTTCATCGACGCCTGCGGCCTGAGCTCGCTGATCGGTATCAAGCGGTACGCGCGCGAGCGCGACGCCCCGCTGCTCCTGGCCGGAGCGCCACCCGTGGTTCTCAGGCTGCTGAAGCTCACCCACCTTGATGCCTCCTTCACGGTGATCTCGCGCTCGGAGACGATGGGCCCCCCGCCGGGCTGCCCCCAGCACGCGCCGTCCGCCCAGGCGATCACCCCCCTCGCCGACCGGTAGGCAGGCCCCGCCAAACCGGCGGAGGCGGCCACCACGGCCGTCTCACTCCCCCTCGCCGCCCTACCGGCCTCCGGGATCAGGCCGACTCCCTGATCACCAGGGTCGGCTCGAAGATCCGTGAGGTCACCGGGTGGTCCGGCTGCTCGATGTGGGCCAGCAGCAGCCGTCCCATCTCGGCGGCCATGTCCTCGACGGGATGGCGGACCGTGGTGAGCGGCGGGCGGCAGACCAGTGCCGCGCTGCTGTCGTCGAAGCCCACCATGGCCACGTCGTCGGGCACCCGGCGCCCGTGGTGGCGCAGCACCAGCAGGGCGCCCTGGGCCATCAGGTCGTTGGCCGCGAAGACGCCGTCGATGTCGGGGTGCTCGGCGAGCAGCCGCTCCATCGCCGCCTCGCCGCTGGCAAGCGTGAAGTTGCCCTCCACGCAGGGAATGTAGGGGTGGCCGTGGACGGCCATCGCCTCCTGGAAGCCCGCCAGGCGGTCCTGGCTGGCCGGGACGTCGAGCGGGCCGGAGATGGTCGCCAGCCGGCGGCAGCCCCGGGCGACGAGATGGTCGGCGGCCAGCTTGCCCCCGGCCCGGTGCGCGACGTCGACGTAGCTGATCGGGATCGGCCTGGCCGGTCTGGCGAAGAGCACGGTGGGCAGCGCGGCCTCGGCGAGCAGCCTGGGCAGCGTGTCCTCGGCGCTGATGGAGACCAGGATGGCCCCGTCGGCGTTGCCCTGGCGCAGGTAGGCGATGACCTGGTCGCGGCTCTCCGGGGTGTCGGCGAACATCAGGATCGGGTAGATGCCCAGCGGGCGCAGGAAACCGACGACCCCCCCGGCCACCCGCCCGAAGAACGGGTCGGCGAAGACATGGCCGGGGAACGGGTTCTCCTCGTCGCCGCCGGCCCCGGAGACGATCAGGGCGATCGCCCCCGTCCGCCGGGTGACCAGCGAGCGCGCCGCCTGGTTGGGCACGTAGCCGGTGAGGGCGATCGCCTGCCTGACCTTCTCCTGGATCGCGAGATCGACATTGCGAATTCCGTTGATCACGCGCGAGACCGTGGCCCGGGAGACCCCCGCCGCCCGTGCCACATCCTCCAGGGTGGGGGGTGCCGACACCCGCGGCAGGCCTTCGCCCATAACCTCTCCTTAAGCGTGAAGACCCCCGGCCTCAGCTGTGGGGAGTACGTCAGAAGGCTTTTATAGCACAGCGAGAGAGCGCTCTCCCGAGGGCTTCCGCGGGGTCGGTGCCTGCTCGCCGGCGAGCACCTCGACGCTCAACGGCAGGTCGGCGGCCGAGCGTCCGGCGAGCACCGTGAAGGCGCCCTCCTCGGCCCGCCAGGCGTGGTGCTCGGCCGACCAGTGCTGGAAGGCCCGCGCCGGGATGTCCACCGTGACGTCGACGACCTCGCCGGGCCCCGCGTCGGCCAGGGCGTAGCCGGCCAGCCAGCGCACGGGACGGGCCACGCCCGTCTCCGGCCGGGACAGGTAGACCTGGACGACCTCGCGCCCGGCGCGCTCGCCGGTGTTGCGCAGCCGTACCCGGACCGACAGCGAGCCGTCCGGAGCGGCCTCCGAGGGCAGCGTGAGGCTGTCGTAGGACCAGGACGTGTAGCCGAGCCCGTGCCCGAACCAGTACGCGGGTGGCTCGGGCTGCCGCAGCCAGCCGCGGTAGCCGATGTCCAGGCCCTCGGCGTAGGCGAGCGTCCCGCCGTCGGGTGCCGTGGAGACGAGTGCCCGCTCCGCCCAGGTCGTGGGCAGCCGGCCGCCGGGCTCGGCGCGGCCGAACAGGACGTCGGCCAGGCCGTGCCCGTACTCCTGGCCGGGGAACCAGCTCAGCAGCAGCGCCGCCACCTCCTCGCGCCACGGCAGGATCATGGGGCCGCCGGAGTTGACGACCACGACGGTGGCCGGGTTGGCCGCGGCCACCGCGCGGACCAGCTCGTCCTGGCGTCCCGGCAGGTCAAGGTGGGTGCGGTCGACGCCCTCGTTCTCGATCTCCTCGGTGGAGCCGACCACGACGATGACGGCGTCGCAGGTCCCGGCGAGCTCGACCGCGGCCGCCAGCTCCACCTCGTCGGCTCGGCGGGACGGGTCGGCGGCCAGGACCGAGGCGATCCCGCTGCCGGGGTCGAGCCGCCGCCGGGAGACGAGCTCCACCTCCCTGCCCGCGGCCATCGGGACCCTGACCCGCCGGTACGGCGGGGACAGGTGCACGGTGGCGGGGTCGTCGGTGTCGCGTTCCACCTCCTCGTCCACCAGGACGCGGCCGTCCACCTCCAGCAGCACGTGCCCCCATCCGGCCACCGCCAGTTCCCAGGCACCGTCCGTCTCCGGGCTCAGCAGCGCGCGGATCTCGACGGTGGCCGCGGCGTCGATCCGCGCCGGTTCCAGGACACGGCCGGTCAGCCGGTGCTCGGCGTGGATCTCCGCGCCCCCGGCGTCCAGCAGCCTGACCAGGACGCCTGGTTCACCGGTCAGCGGGTTGCGGGCGTTCTCCGTGCCCAGCGGGGTGGGCCGGTCGTCGAGGTGCGGGCCGGGCGAATGGAGCACCTCCGCGGTGCCGGACAGCGCCTCGCGGATGCCGTCGAGGGGCGACACGACGGACATCGGGTACACGCCCGCGCTGCCGCCGCCCTGGATCCTGGCGACGGCGGCCTTCGGCCCGAGCACCGCGACCCTGCGCAGCCGCGAGGGGTCCAGCGGGAGCAGCGACCCCTCGTTGCGCAGCAGCACCGTGCTCGCGGCGACGGCCCGGCGCAGCAGCGCGCGGGCGGGGCCGTGGTCTTCCCGTTCCGCGGGCTCCGGCGGGACGGCGGAGCCGAGGTCCAGCGCGCCGACCCGGGAGGCCAGCCTGAGCAGGCGCCGTACCTTGTCGTCGATCGCGGCCTCGGGTACCTCGCCCGCGCGCACCGCGGCCACCAGTGCCTCTCCCCAGGGGCCCTGCGGCCCCGGCATCGCGAGGTCCTGCGCGGCGCGGGCCGAGGGGGCGGTGGAGCGGACGCCTCCCCAGTCCGACACCACCACCCCGTCAAACCCCCACATCGTCTTGAGCGGGTCTGTGAGCAGCGGGCTCTCCGACATCGTGGTCCCGTTCACCCCGTTGTAGGCGGACATGACGGCCCAGACGCCCGCCTGCACCGCGGCCTCGAACGGCGCCAGGTACAGCTCGTGCAGGACCTGCTCCTCGACGCGGGCGTCGAGGGTGAGCCGCTCGGTCTCGGAGTCGTTGGCGACGTAGTGCTTGGCGGTGGCCGCCACCCCGCCGGACTGGACTCCCCGGACGCAGGCGGCGCCGATCCTGCCGGTCAGCAGCGGGTCCTCGGAGTAGCACTCGAAGTGGCGCCCGCCGAGCGGCGAGCGGTGCAGGTTGAGCGTCGGGGCGAGCAGGACGTCCACGCCCTTGCGCCGCGCCTCGGCGGCGAGCAGCCCACCCAGCAGCTCCACCAGATCCTCGTCCCAGGTCGCGGCCAGTGCGGTGGCCGACGGCAGGGTCAGCGAGGTGCTCCGCTCGTCCCAGCCCTCCCCGCGCACACCGACCGGGCCGTCGGAGGTGACCATGGCCCGCAGTCCGATGCCCGGCTCGGCGTGGGTGGACCACACGGTCGCCCCGGTGAGCAGCCGCACCTTACGTTCCAGGTCCAGCTTCTCCACCAGCCGGTCGAACTCGTCGATGCTCACGTGGTTTCCCTTCACCGTTGGAGATCACTGTTGTAGATCACTCTTGGAGAGCGCTCTCCAGTACGTCACGACGTCAGCGCGCTGTCAATGTCCAAAAACGGCGGCGCGACGGTGTCCCCGGGGATCCGGTCAGCGGATGCCGTCGAGCAGATCGCTCTGGGCGGCGCGGGCCCGCTCGACGGCTGCGGCCAGAGCCCTCGTCCCCTCGTCGGCACCGGCGGTCTGCTCGGAGCGGGCTACCGCGGCCGACTGGTCGAGGTGCTCGCGCAGGCGGTCGGCGAAGAGCCGGTCGAAGGCCGGACCGGTGGCCTTCCTCAGCGCCGCCAGATCGGCGGCGGTGACCATACCCGGCATGTCATGCCCTTCGTGCACGTTCGTCGCGGGCAGGCCGGTACGGCCCAGCATCTCCCTGAGGCGTTCGAGCTCGGCCAGATGGGCCTTCCTGATCCGGGCGGCCAGCCGCCGTACCGCCGGGTCGTGCCCGCGTTCGGCGCCGAGGTCGAGCAGGGGCAGCGTCCGCTCGTCCATCGGGATCATCAACTGGAGCCACGCGGTGTCCGTGGTGTTGAAACCGGCCGCCGGCGTGGCGGCGGGGGCGGTGGGGGCGACCGGTGCCGGGGATTCATGATGGTGGCCCGGCGCGGCCGCCGGGGAGTGGGCACCACAGCCGGCGACCGGGCCGGACACGAGAAACAGGGTGAGAATCGCGCCGGCACGTCTCATATGGACCTTCTCGTGTCAGGGGCGGGTGCCAGGCCCCGGCCGCCGGGGCCGGGACCTGGCATCCGCGGTCAGGGGAGCTCGAAGTTCTCTGTGAGGGCGGCGCCGCGGTGCGGCTTGTACAGGTCGTAGCCACGCGGGTTGCACTGGAGACCACCATTGATGCAGTGGGTCACCAGGGCGTCAAGGATGGCGGGGCTGTCCCAGGCGTTGAAGAAGTCGTAGTGCCAGGTGTAACCGCGGCCGCTGGCCAGCCGCGCCTGCGACAGGTCACCGCTCGCGGGGAAGGCGATCTTGAACTCCAGCATCGGCACCGCCACCGGGTGGCTGGCCGGGCAGTAACCGTCGACGGGATAGGACATGTGGCTCTTGTGGTTGGGGCTGTCGAGGTTGACGCCGTCCCAGCAGCTCGGCGACTGGTAGCGGACGTTCACCTGGCTGCCCGCCACGCAGGAGGTCGGGATGTCCCAGCTGTGGGAGACGTCGCCGCACTCGAAGCCCTCGACGGTGCCGGGAGAGTCGCGGAACTCCGCCAGCGTCGCGGTCGGGCTGCCGACGACGAAGCGCAGGCCCTGCGGGAAGGGCTGCACCTGCCAGTAGTCAAGGATGCCGGACTTGTAGTAGATGACCTGGTTGCCGGTCGGCCGGATCAGCTGGTCGCCCTTGTAGAAGCTCGGGAACCAGTAGGCCGACCTGTCGTGCGGGTTGGTGCACGAGGTACCGCCGCCGAGGAGCGAGGAGGTCGTGCTGCTCGCGTTGGTCGTGTTGTTGCCGACGAAGGTGTGCATGTGCGAGGCGCCCGGCAGGCCGGGGTAGACGATCGGGTCGTCCGGCCGGTCCGCCGTCCAGGAGCAGTTGGCCTGGAACTCGTGGTGGGTCACCTCGTCGGTGAACGTCGGCTTCGGCCTCGGGGTGGTCCCGGCGCCGCCGGTGCCGTACACCTTGAACTCCCAGAGGGAGTAGCCGTAGCCGGTGCCCCGGGCGGTGCCGTACATCCGCACGTAGCGGCCGGAACCGGAGACAGCGAGGGTCTGGGTGCCGCCGGTGCCGGTGGTGGTGGAGTAGATGTCGGTCCACGGCGCCGTGCCGTTGCCGGAGACCTGGATCTTGAACGCCTTACCGTAGGCGCCCTCCCAGTTGAGAACCACCTGGGAGACGGTCGCGGTGGCACCGAGGTCCACCTGGAGCCACTGCGGGTCGGCGGCGGCGCTGGACCACCGGGTCCCGTTGTTGCCGTCGAAGGCGGCCCCGGCACCGTACCCGCCTCCCTCGGTGGAGGAGGCGGTCGCGGGCCGGCCCTGCGAGAGCAGGGCGTCCGCCGCGGTGGCCGGGGTGATGATCGCCAGGCCGGCCGCGACCAGCGCGGTGAGCGTGGCGACGACCAGTCCCAGGCGGAGCCTGACTGGGCTTCGGGATGGGTGCATTGCCTCTCCTTCTGTGGGGGGTGGCCGTCGAAAACGGCGGCACGGAGAGCGCTCTCCTATGAGGTTGATCCATTTTGTTATGAATTGTCAAGACGAGATGGCACCCAACCCGAAACCCGTCGTTCATGTTCGTGACACACGGAGTGCGGCACCAGCGGCTTCTGCGGGGCGTCTCGGCCGGGGGCAGGTTTCCAGAGCGTGAGCAGCGCGTTTCGGACTCGCGCGAAGAAGGGCCTTGACACCGCTCGATCTCCGGTAGCACCCTCGGTTACGGAGAGCGCTCTCCCCCCTGCCGCGTTGATGGCAGGCATCCCCTTTTCGAGGAGAGATCGTGCATCCAGCTCGTGGTTCGGGCCGATTCCGGTTAGGTCTGGTCATCGCCGCCCTCGCGGCCCTGGTCGTCTCCGGTCTGGCATTCGTCAGTCCCGCGGCGGCGGCCGACACCCTGCTGTCACAGGGCAGGACGGCGACCGCCTCGTCGTCCGAGGGCGCCGCCTACGGCGCGGCGGCAGCGGTCGACGGCAACCTGACGGGCACCCGGTGGGCCAGCGCGTTCAGCGATCCGCAGTGGCTCCAGGTGGACCTCGGCGCCACCGCGACGATCAGCCGTACCGTGCTGACCTGGGAGGGCGCCTACGGCAAGGCGTTCAAGATCCAGATCTCCGACAACGGCACGACCTGGACGGACGTCTACTCGACCACCACCGGCACCGGCGGCACCCAGACCCTCGACGTGACCGGCACCGGCCGCTACGTACGGATGTACGGCACCGCCCGGGGCACCGGCTACGGCTACTCCCTCTGGGAGTTCCAGGTCTACGGCAGCATGGGCGGCACCCAGGGGCCGAACTGCTCCACCGCGAACGCCGCCCAGGGCAGGCCCGCCTCGGCCTCGTCGATCGAGGGCGCCGGCACCCCCGCCTCGGCCGCCTTCGACGGCAACCTGACGGACACCCGGTGGTCCAGCGCCGCCAGTGACCCGCAGTGGCTCCAGGTCGATCTCGGCTCCTCCCAGCCGATCTGCCAGACCGTGCTGACCTGGGAGGGCGCCTACGGCAAGGCGTTCAAGATCCAGATCTCCGACAACGGCACGACCTGGACGGACGTCTACTCGACCACCACCGGCACCGGCGGCACCCAGACCCTCGACGTGACCGGCACCGGCCGCTACGTACGGATGTACGGCACCGCCCGGGGCACCGGCTACGGCTACTCCCTCTGGGAGATGCAGGTGCGCACCGGCACCGGCGGCAACCCCCAGGAGCCCGAGGAGCCCGGCACCTGGACCGAGGTGTGGAAGGACGACTTCAACGGAGCGGCCGGCACCTCCCCCTCGGCCGCCGACTGGATCCTGCGCACCGGCACCTCCTACCCCGGCGGCGCCGCGAACTGGGGCACCGGCGAGGTCGAGACCATGAGCGCCTCGACGGCCAACGTCTTCCTCGACGGCACCGGCAACCTGAACATCAAGGCGATCAAGGACGGCGCGGGCAACTGGACCTCGGGCCGGATCGAGACCCAGCGCACCGACTTCGAGCCCAAGCCCGGCGAGATGCTCAGGTTCAGCGCCCGGCTGAAGCAGCCCGACGTCGCGAACGCCCTCGGCTACTGGCCGGGCTTCCGGGCGACCGGCGCCGCCTACCGCGGCAATTACAACAACTGGCCCTCCGTCGGCGAGACCGACATCATGACCGGCGTCAACGGCCGCGACCAGCTGGCCAACACCCTGCACTGCGGCACCGCCCCCGACGGGGTGTGCAACGAGTACAACGGCCGCACCAGCGGTTTCGCCACCTGCGACGGCTGCCAGAGCGGTTACCACGAGTACGCCCAGGTCATCGACCGCACCAAGACCGACGAGGAGATCCGCTTCTACCTCGACGGCAGGCAGACCTGGATCGTGCGCCAGAGCCAGGTCGGCGTCGCCGCCTGGAAGGCCGCCCTGCACCACGGCTTCTACCTCCGCCTCGACCTGGCCGTCGGCGGCTCGCTGCCCAACGCGCTCGCGGGCGTCACGACACCGACCGCCGCCACCACCTCGGGCGGCGTGCTGAGCGTGGACAAGGTATCGGTCTCCAGGCAGACCGGCACCACTCCCGCCGCCATGACCGACCCGGCGACCCCGGCCGGCCCGAGCACGGTCAGGGTGACCGGCTCCCAGGGCAACTGGCAGCTCCAGGTGAACGGTTCGCCGTATGTGATCAAGGGCCTGACCTACGGCCCGCCGCAGGCCGCGGCCGACGGCTACATGCGTGACCTCAAGGCCATGGGCGTCAACACGATCCGCACCTGGGGCGTCGACGACACCCACACCCCGGCCCTGCTGGACCGGGCCGCCCAGCAGGGCATCAAGGTCATCGTCGGGCACTGGCTCAACCAGGGCGCCGACTACGTCAACGACACCGCGTACAAGACCAACGTGAAGAACGAGATCGTCGCCCGGGTCAACGCCCTCAAGGGCCGCCAGGGCGTGCTCATGTGGGACGTCGGCAACGAGGTCATCCTCACCATGCAGGACCACGGCCTGCCGGCCGACGTGGTCGAGCAGCGGCGGGTGGCGTACGCGAAGTTCGTCAACGAGGTGGCGGAGGCGATCCACGCCGCCGACCCCAACCACCCGGTCACCTCCACCGACGCCTACACCCACGCCTGGACCTACTACAAGGCCCACTCCCCCGCCCTCGACCTGCTCGCGGTCAACTCCTACGGCGCCATCCACACGGTCAAGCAGGACTGGATCAGCGGCGGGTACACCAAGCCCTACATCGTCACCGAGGCGGGACCGGACGGCGAGTGGGAGGTCCCGAACGACGTCAACGGCGTGCCCAACGAGCCGACCGACCTGCAGAAGCGGGACCAGTACACCGCCAGCTGGAACGCGATCAAGGGCCACACCGGCGTCGCGCTCGGTGCCACCGAGTTCCACTACGGCCTGGAGAACGACTTCGGCGGGGTGTGGCTCAACACCACCACCGGCGGCTGGCGCCGGCACGGCTACCACGCGCTCAAGGCGGCCTACACCGGGCAGCCCTCGGCGAACACGCCCCCGGAGATCACTTCGATGACCGTCGGCTCGCAGACCGCCGTCCAGGCCGGCAAGCCCTTCACCGTCGAGGTCGCCGCCTCCGACCCGAACAACGACCTGATCCGCTACAACCTGATGTTCAGCAACAAGCACATCAACGGCAACCGCGGCTTCGACAACGTCAGGTTCACCCAGACCGGCCCCGGCAGGTTCTCGGTGACCGCACCGGAGCAGATGGGCGTGTGGAAGGTGTACGTGTACGCCTTCGACGGGCACGGCAACGCCGGCATCGAGCAGCGCTCCTTCCGCGTGGTCCCGCCCACGGTCGCCGGGACCAACGTGGCGCTCGGCAAGCCGACCACCGCCTCCACCTACCAGGCGACCGGTGACGGCGGCCCGTTCACCCCGGGCCGGGCGACCGACGGCAACTTCTCGACCCGCTGGGCCAGCGAGTGGGCCGACCCGCAGTGGATCCAGGTGGACCTCGGCGCGACCACCGCCATCAAGCACATCCAGCTCGGCTGGGAGGGCGCGTACGGCAAGGCGTACCAGATCCAGACCTCGACCAACGGCTCGACCTGGAGCAACGCCTACTCGACCACGACCGGCGACGGTGGGTTCGACTCCATCGACCTCACCGCGTCCGCCAGGTACGTCCGGGTGAACCTCACCCAGCGCGGCACCGCGTACGGCTACTCCCTCTGGGAGTTCGGCGTCTACAGCTAGTTCCTCGCCGGATCCCGCACAGCGTCCGGCCCTGGACAGGGCCGCGTGTGCGAGTAGTGACACACCGCCCAGGTCTTTTACCGGGCGGTGTGTCACCGCTTCCTCTCGGAACCCCTGCGGAAGGCCTTCAGAAGCCCTTCTGCGGCGCCGAATCCTGACGCGTGAGGAGGGCACCGCCCAGGTTTCACAGGAGCCCGGGTCGCCACTGTCGGCATGGCGTCGACATGGCAGGGGCGATGGGAGATTCGTCGATCGATCACTGCCGATCGGCTGTGGATATGCTGACCATGTCGGGAAGATCCGCGCCCGATATCCGACATGCCCTTGCCGGTTACAGGGAGTAACGAATGGCACGCTTGGTGGCCACCGGTTGGACCGGAGCAGTTCTCGCCGCCCTCCTGCTGACCGGTTGCTCCTCGGACCAGTTGGGCGATCGCGGCGGGAAGGAAAACGCGGCGCCTGACAGGGTCGGCGATGTCGATTACATCGAGGTCTTCCGCAACGCCGACAATTTCCCCAACGTCGCCCGGATCTGTGTCGAGGGCCTGGCCTTCGCCGCCACGTCGAGCGGGACACGCGGCGAGAGCGGCGTCGCCAACCCCGCGCTGCTCCGCATACCCGAGTGGGACGCCAAGTGCGCCGAGCACTCGAAAACCCCTCTGTCGCCCAAGCCGAGTTCCTCTCCGGGCTGACCCGGGAGCCGTGACTCCCTCGGACGGGATTCCTTTCCCGGCTCGGGCTCGTCGACCAGTCGTGACAGGCACGCTCACCCGGTCAGGATCACGCTCAGGGGGCGGCCCCGCCGCTCTCGGCGAGTAAGGACATCCGTGCGGAGTGCCGGCATTCAAGCGCGGCCCTACGAGGCCTGTTCCTGCCGCTCGTCACCCGTGTCGAAGAAGGTGCTGAGATACTCCTCCGGTTCGAGATCGCTGTCCCGGAGGAGGGAGAAGACCTCCGTGCCCGGCTCGATCACGTCGTCTGACAGCCGGTACGCCTGCGCCAGCCCCAGATACTCGAACGCGGTACCGGTGGCGTATTCCGCGGCCTCGCGTTCCGCCATGACAATGGCCTCGTCAAACGAACCGGCCCGCCACAGGGTGACCCGCTCCTCGTAGATGTCCCGTGGCGGACCCCAGCGGAAAACACATCGAACCGCGTACCAGCCGATGTCAGGCGTCTCGATCACACCGTAATGATGCCGGTTGGCAGTGATCGGAGCACTACCAGGGTGTTCGTGGCCACCGTCTTTCACACACCGCCACGGAAACCAGACGACACTCGCCCTGCTGCCGGGGGCGATTCGTACGCTCCATGGAGGATCACCGGCAGGTGCGGAGCATGTTGAGCAAGGCCACCTTCTCCTTGCGGGTCACGAAGAGCCGGTAGTGGTGCTTCACGGTGATCCATGAGGTCGCGTACCGGCACCAGTGGGCGCGGCGTTGCGGGCGCCAGCCCTGCGGGCCTCTGCCGCCTTTGGCGATGTTGGCGGAGTGGCTGACGGTGAGCAGTTCGGGGCGGGTCAGGTCGTTGGCGAAGGCGCGCCGCTTGGCCTGGCTCCATCGTTTGGCGCCCGAGCGCCAGGCATAGGCGAGCGGCACCAGGTGGTCGACGTCCACGTACTTCTCGCTCTTCAGCCATTTGCCGTCGTACGGGCTGTACCAGAGCCCCTTGACCGGGTGGCAGGCCGCGTTGCGCCGTACGTTCCGCCCGTCGCGGGCCAGGACCATCTCCCGCGTGCTGCACCTGCCCTTGCGGTGCGCCGATCGGGATTGGAACCGCTCGCGGCTGTAGCCCCGGATGGACAGGGGCCTGGCGACCTTGAGCTGAGCCAGCATGCGCCGGGCGAGGGCCGTGGTCTCTGCCTGTGATCGCTTGCGCGGTTCGGCCGCCGCCTCCGGGGTGGTGAGGGCGGAGGTGATCGGGATGAGCACGAGGGTGAGTACGGCGACGTGGGTTGCCCGCCTCAGGAAGATCATGGCTTTACCTATACCCAACGACAACCCCGCCCCCGGCAGCCGGCGCAGCCGTGAGTGGCACCGTCCGGTGGCTCCTCGCCCCGAGCCGGCGGGGCGCCTGCCCGGTCGCCGCCGGAAGAGACGGCAGCGATCCTCGGCGACTCACGGAACAAGATCTACCAGCGGCTTGAGCCTGGAGACGACAGACCCCACCCCCTGCAGGAAGGTGGGGCTCTCGCCGCTCGACGCCTACTTCAGGAGTTGCCGAGCCATCACCATCCGCTGGATCTGGTTGGTGCCCTCGTAGATCTGGGTGATCTTGGCGTCGCGCATCATGCGCTCGACCGGGTAGTCGCTGGTGTAGCCGTACCCGCCGAGGAGCTGGACCGCGTCGGTGGTGATCTCCATGGCGGCGTCCGAGGCGGCGCACTTGGCCGCGCTGGAGATGAAGGTGAGGTCGGCCTGGGGCTCGCCGTGCATGGCACGCTCGGACTTGGCCGCGGCGACGTAGGTGAGCTGGCGGGCGGCCTCCAGCTTCATGGCCATGTCGGCGACCATGAACTGGACGCCCTGGAAGTCGGCGACGGCCTTGCCGAACTGCTTGCGCTCCTTGATGTAGCCGATCGCGTAGTCCAGCGCGCCCTGGGCGATGCCGAGCGCCTGGGCGGCGATGGTGATGCGGGTGTGGTCCAGGGTGGCCAGGGCGGTCTTGAAACCGGTGCCGGGGGCGCCGATCATCCGGGAGGCGGGAATCCGCACGTTCTCCAGGATGACCTGGCGGGTCGGGGAGCCCTTGATACCGAGCTTGCGCTCCTTGGCCCCGAAACTGACGCCCTCGTCGGCCTTCTCCACGACGAACGCGGAGATGCCCCTGGCTCCGACGCCCGGCTCGGTGACGGCCATCACCGTGTAGTACTCCGACACCCCGGCGTTGGTGATCCACATCTTGGCGCCGTTGAGCACGTAGTGGTCGCCGTCCGCGACCGCGCGGGTCTTCATGGCGGCGGCGTCGCTGCCCGCCTCCGCCTCCGACAGGGCGTACGAGAACATCCCGTCGCCCCGCGCGACCGCCGGAAGATACTGCTGCTTGAGCTCCTCGGAGGCCGACAGCAGCAGCGGGACGGTCCCGAGCTTGTTGACGGCGGGGATCAGCGAGGACGAGGCGCAGGCCCGCGCCACCTCCTCGATGACGATGACCGTCGCGAGCGCGTCGGCACCGGCGCCGCCGTACTCCTCGGGAACGTGCACGGCGTGCAGGTCCGCCGCGACGAGCGCCTTGTAGACGTCCGAGGGGAACTCCCCGGTCTCGTCGACCTCCGCGGCACGAGGGGCGATCTTCTCGTCGGCGAGGGCGCGGACCGTCTCGCGGAGCATCTGGTGCTCCTCGGGCAGTGCGTAGAGAGGGTAGCTCATAGGGAAATAGTAGGACGTCCAACAAACAGTGGAGCGCTCCACCCCATGTGGTATGTCCTTCCGCGTTTACGCAGGTGGCAAAGTGGAAGTGTCAGATGCCGATACTCTGACGGCAAATAATTGGGCAGAACCGAAAGGAGCACCAGTGGCCTACCGCCTGACGATGGTGGGAACCGGATACCTCGGTGCGACGACGTCCGCCTGCATGGCCGAGCTGGGCTTCGAAGTCCTCAGCCTCGACGTGGACGCGGAGAAGATCGGCCGTCTACAGGCCGGTGACCTGCCCATCTACGAACCGGGCCTGCAAGAGGTGCTGCGACGTAACCTGGCCAACGGGCGGCTGCGCTTCACCACCTCGTACGAGGAGGCCGCGGCCTTCGGAGACGTGCACTTCCTGTGCCTGGGCACCCCCCAGAAGCCGGGAGAGTACGCGGCGGACGTGTCCTACCTGGACGCCGCGATCGAGTCGCTGGCCCCTCACCTGACGCGCGAGTGCCTGGTCGTCGGCAAGTCCACGGTCCCGGTCGGCACCGCCCAGCGCCTGGCCGACAAGCTGGCGCGGCTGGCCCCCATCGGCGCGGGCGCCGAGCTGGCGTGGAACCCCGAGTTCCTCCGTGAGGGCTTCGCGGTGAAGGACACCCTGCACCCCGACCGGATCGTGCTCGGCGTCGCCTCCGACAGGGCGGAGAAGGTCATGCGGGAGGTGTACGCCTCCATGCTGGAGATGGGCACCCCGATGGTGATCACCGACTACCCCACGGCCGAGCTGGTCAAGGTGGCCGCCAACGCCTTCCTCGCCACGAAGATCTCCTTCATCAACGCGATGGCCGAGGTCTGCGAGGCCGCGCACGCCGACGTCAAGCAACTCTCCCTGGCGCTCTCCTTCGACGACCGCATCGGCGGCAAGTTCCTCAACCCCGGGCTCGGCTTCGGCGGCGGCTGCCTGCCCAAGGACATCCGCGCCTTCATGGCCCGCGCCGGAGAGCTCGGCGCCGACCAGGCGCTGACCTTCCTGCGCGAGGTGGACGCGATCAACATGCGCCGCCGGGCCCGCATGGTCGACCTGGCCCGCGAGCTGGCCGGAGGCTCCTTCCACAACTGCACCGTCGCCGTGCTCGGCGCCGCGTTCAAACCCAACTCCGACGACATCCGCGACTCCCCCGCCCTGGACGTCGCCGTCAAGATCAGCGAGCAGGGTGGCCGGGTCACCGTCTACGACCCCGTCGCCCAGGAGAACGCCCGCCGTGCCCACCCCCGGCTCTCCTACGGCGCCTCCGCCCTGGAGGCGGCCAGGGACGCCCATGTGGTGCTGCTGCTGACCGAGTGGCAGGAGTTCATCACCATGGACCCCGAGGAGCTGGGTTCCGTGGTGGCCTCCCGCAAGATCGTCGACGGCCGCAACGCCCTCGACGCCGAGACCTGGCGCGCCTCAGGCTGGCACTACCGCGCCCTCGGCCGCCCCTGACCGCGCCGTTCCTCTTTCCGCCCCTCGCTCGGCCCTCTGGCCGTGACTCGCCGTCACGCCTTCTCCCGCCACGGCCCGCTCCCGCGATGCGCGGGAGCGGGCCGTGGCGACATCCTGGCGGCCGACCGGAGCACCATGCGGGACGCACTCCCCACACCCTGGCACCGGTCACCGTCCGGGCGACTACTTCCCCGCTTCCGGGCCGTACCACTGGAGTGCCTGACCGGTGACCGCGGCTATGCGCTCGAAGTCGTGATCACGGTGTAGCAACGTGAGCCCTCGCAGCTCGGCGGTCGCCGCCAGCACGAGATCCACGGGGCCCGCGCTGCGATGCCCTCTCTCCGTGAGCAGGCCCTGAACCCGCCATGCCCGGTCGTACGCGCGGTCGTCAACGGGCACCCAGCCGAACAACTGGCGCATGTCCTCGATCCCCCGCTCACGATCCGCCAGAGATCGCGCACTGTAGAAGAACTCCAGTTCGGTGATCGGACATACGGCGACCAGCCCTGCCGCGACGGCCTGATCCCAGCCGTAGGTCTCGGCCTCACCACGCATGAGCCGGGCCAACGCGCTGGTGTCCATGAGGAACTGCGCGGCGCTCACCGCCGGTAGTTCCCTTTCTCGTCGAAGATCTCCAGGTCGAAGGCGCCTTCGGAAGCCGCGCCACGCAGCCGGGCCAAGGCCAATGCTCGGCGCCGGTTCTCCAGCACCTCACGCAGCGCGGTGTTGACCGTCTCCTTCTTCGTGCCGGTCCCCAACGCCTTGGCGACCTCGGCCAGCAGATCGTCATCCAGGTCGATCATTGTCCGGCTCATGAAGCACCTCCCGTGTATGCATCGATCTGAATCAAATATACATGGAGGTGTGCATTGGCGCCGGGGGTCTCCGATGCCACAGATGAACGAGTGCGATCAGCCGACGAGCACCGCGCGGGGCCGGAACGACAGAGGATCCTCAGAGTGGGAGGACGGCGCGAACCGTCTTCGAACATGGCGACGGGTTCCCGGCATGTGCCGGAAACCCGTTCGAATGCGTGTTGACCGTTCGAGAGCCTCGTCGCTCACCACCACCAGCCCCAGTGACGCCTGCGCCAGTGGCGGCGGTGCCAGCGGCGGCGCCTCCAGCCGCAGCATTCGACCCGCCCCCCTGCAGGAAAGATCATGTTGAAGTTCATAAGTCCTCCTCATGTCAATCCTTCGAATCCACCAGTAATCACAATATTCGCAATGTCCATATAAACTCACAAAAAAACCCATAATTTAGTATAAGAATGCTTTTGGGGAATATTGTATTTTTAAAACGCGCGGCCGACCTCACCCGCGCGGCCGGCCCCTCAGCCTCGGCTTTCCTGGCCGATCGGATGTTCACCCAGGTCAGGGCGGGGAATCCGGGTTCCGGGAGGCACCGGTCGTGGGAGCTCCGCCCCCGTCAAGGCCAGGAAAAGGAATCGCGCCGGGGAGCCGGGCAGGACCCGGCCGCACAGACCCGGAAGGCCGGATGGGCCTCCATACGGGCGAAGCCGGCGAGGAAGAGCTACAGGCCCGGCCACTCGGACTGGAAAGACCGGCCGCCTGGACCGCCGAACGGAAAGACCCCCGTCTCGGGACGGGGGTCTTCGGGCCTGGCTCCGTCAGTTGTCGAACTCGCCGAGTTTCACGCCGCCGACGAAGGCGTCCCACTCCGAACGGGTGAAGAACAGCTTCGGGCCGTCCGGGTTCTTGGAGTCGCGCAGCACGTAGAGGGGACCGGCTCCGGCCTTGTGCCCCTCATCGAGGTCGTCGATCACGGCCACCTCGACACAGTCTTCACCGGTGTCGCCACCCGGAGCCGCCTTGCGCCAGACGGCGTTGCTCAGGTCCGCGTCCATGTGTCCATCACCTTCGTCGTGAGGTCGATGCTCGCTCGCGGGGGCGAGGCCTCCGTGCGGAGCTCTTCGAAACGGGTGCAGATCCAGGCGACGTCTCGGGAACGGTCGGTGACATGCCCTTCGACGGCGCGATCCACATACACAGTATCCGGACCGCCCCGGCAGGTCCCCGGTATCGGCACCGCTCCCAGATCTCGTACGGAACGGGGCAGCCGGCGGGCCTTTGAACGGGCTGCCGGTGGTCGGGAGTCCTTCTCACCGGATGAGCTCCCGGATGGGTTCGACGCGCGGGTCGTCGATGTCCGCGTGGTAGTCGTCGGCCGAGGTCTGGTCGCGGCCCGCCGGCCGTTTCGCCGCGCGGAACGCGAGGGTGGCGGCCACGCTGACGGCCGCGTTCAGCACGCAGGCGGTCAGGGCGACGTAGCCGAGACGGCCGTCGCCGATGATCGGGATCTCCGCGAGCGATCCGCCGAAGTGCCTGCCGGTTCCGGGGTTGACGATGCCGTACGCGGTGACGGTGCCGTACACCATGCCGAACGCCCAGCCGACGAGCAGCGCTCCGGGGTGGAACCAGCGGGTGTAGAGCCCGACCACGATCGCCGGGAAGGTCTGCAGGATCCAGATTCCGCCGAGGAGCTGGAAGTCCAGCGCGAACTTCCTGTCGAGGAACAGCACGAAGGCCAGCGCTCCGAACTTGACGAGAAGGGAGGCCGCCTTGGAGACGCGCAGCTCGTCCTGGGAACTCGCGTCCGGCCTGATGAACTCGCGATAGACGTTACGGCTGAAGAGGTTGGCGGCGGCGATGGACATGATCGCGGCGGGTACGAGCGCGCTGATGGCTATGGTGGCCAGGGCGATACCGCTGAACCAGCTCGGGAACAGGTCCACGAAGAGCCGCGGGATCGCGAGCTGGGGGTTGGGCTGACCGTCCATGCCGACAGGGCGCGTACCGGCCGCGATCGCGAAGAAGCCGAGCAGCGCGAACAGGCCGAGAACCAGCGTGAAGGCCGGCAGAAGTGCGGCGCTGCGGCGCACGACGTCCCGGCTTCTGGTCGCGAGCACGGTGGTGACCGTGTGCGGATACACCACCAGTGCCATCGCCGACCCGAGGGCCAGCGTGGCGTACGGCCAGAAACCGCTCGCTCCCGGGATGAAGACCCCGGTGGGTCGCCCCGTCTTCGGATCGGGCACCGCCATCCTCTCCTGGGCCGAGGCGAAGATCGCCTCAAAGCCGCCCAGCCGTGGGAGCAGGACGACGAACGCGACCGTCACGACGAGGCACAGCAGAAAGGCCTTCAGGACGGCGATGAGCGCGGGTGCCCGGAGCCCGCTGACGTAGGTGAAGGCGGCCAGCACGGTGAAGGCGACGGCGAGAGGCAGGTCGTTGACGAGGGGGTTGCTGCTCCCCAGGCCGAGCACCTCGAACACGGCCTGGATCCCCACCAGCTGCAGCGCGATGTAGGGCAGGGTGGCCAGCAGTCCGGTCAGGGCCACCGCCAGTGCGAGCCCTCTGCTCCGGTAGCGGCCGCGCACGAAGTCGGCGGGAGTGACATAGCCGTGACGATGGGCCACCGACCACAGGCGCGGCATGACAGTGAAGATCAACGGATACACGATGATGGTGTAGGGGACGGCGAAGAAGCCGCTCACCGCGCCCGAGGCGAACATCGCCGCCGGTATCGCGATGAACGTGTAGGCCGTGTAGATGTTGCCGCCCAGGAGCAGCCACGAGGAGAGGGTGCCGAAGCCCCGGTCGGCCAGCCCCCACTGGTCCAGCGCGTTCACGGTGCCCGTGATGTGGCGGCCCTTCCTGCCCTGGACCGCGGCGAACCCCATGACCGTGACGATCAGAAAGAAGATCACGAGGATCGTGAGAGCGGTCCAGTCGATGTCGTCTCGGTTCATCGGAGTCCCTCTCCGCGATCGGCGGACCGGTGCGTGCCGGTGCGCACCGGGCGGGGGGTCGTGTGGAGGTAGGCGCACCAGGTAAGGCCGGAGGACAGGAAAATCCACAGGAACTGGTACCAGTAGAAGAACGGGAAGCCGAACAGCCGTGGCTCCGCACCCGCGTAACCTCCGACCCAGAGCAGCGCCGGGAAGGGCATCCACAGCGCCACGGTGCTCAGCTTCGCCCAGGGGCCGGAGGTCCTGGACCTGACCGGCCGGGCCGGCGGTGACGATGGAGTTGCCACGTCGTCTCCTGAAGTGTCGTCGTCTCCCCCGAGGTGAGGACAGGGCGCCGGCCCCCTCCCACCCGCTCGCCCGAGGGTGGTGGGCGAACGAGCGGGAGGGGCCGGCGGGGATGGCGGACAGGGTGACGGATCCCGCCTCAGCAGCACCGGATGCCGGGACTCTTCTCCCGCAGGTCGGATCGGTGCCGCTCGAACTCCCGCCGTGACAGCGGCGGCGAGTGCGGATGGGATCGGTGCTGGGCGAGGTACCGGTCGTATTCACCGGAACCGGTGAGTTCGCGCAGGTACCAGCGGGCGAAGTGCAGCAGGGAGGCCGCGGTCATGATCGCTCGCTGTCCGCTCCGTTGCTCCCCGCCCCCACCTCGGCCAGCTCGCGCCGTTCCGCCGCGGTGGCGAACAACCCCGCGGGTGCCACGATGCTGGATTCGACATAGGGCGCCTCTGCCGTCGGCAGGGGGTTACGGGACAGTATGGCGCGCCGGCACACGACCACGGCGTTGCCGACGACGATGATGACCAGCAGCGCGAACATCGCCGCCAGCACGCCGTCGACCGTGGAGTTGACGACGACCGCCTGCATGTCGTCGAGGTTCTTGGCGGGCGCGATCACCTTCCCCGCGGCCAGCGCGTCGGCGTACCGCTCCCGCTGGGCGAAGAAGCCGATCTTGGGGTCATCGTGGAAGACCTTCTGCCAGCTGGCGGTCATCGTCACCGCCAAGTCCCAGACCAGCGGTATGCCGGTGACCCACGCCCACTTGAGCTTGCCCGACTTGATCAGGATCGTGGTGGCCAGGGTCAGCGCGATGGCGATCAGGAGCTGGTTGGAGAGGCCGAACAGCGGGTAGAGCTGGTTGATGCCGCCCAGCGGGTTGGTGACGCCGGTGTACAGGAAGTAGCCCCAGGCCAGCACGACCGCGGCGCTGGCGCCCCACAGGCCGGGCTTCCAGCTCACCCGCCCGATCGGCTTCCAGACGTTGCCGAGCGTGTCCTGAAGCATGAAGCGGGCGACGCGGGTGCCGGCGTCCACGGTGGTCAGGATGAACAGCGCCTCGAACATGATCGCGAAGTGGTACCAGAACGCCTTGAACGCGGCGCCGCCGAAGATCCCGGACAGGATCTCAGAGATGCCGACGGCGAGGGTGGGGGCACCGCCGGTGCGGGCGATCACGGTCTGCTCCTGGACCGCCGCCGCAGCGGCGCGCAGGTCGTCCGGGGTGATGACGAAGCCCAGCTTCGTGACGGCGGCCGCCGCGCTCTCGGGGGTGGTGCCGAGCAGGGCGATGGGCGAGTTCATCGCGTAGTAGAGGCCGGGTTCGAGCGCGCACGCGGCGATCAGCGCCATGATGGCGACGAACGACTCCATGAGCATCGCGCCGTAGCCGACCAGACGGACCTGCGACTCCTTCTGGATCATCTTCGGGGTGGTGCCGGAGGCGATGAGCGAGTGGAAGCCTGACATCGCGCCGCAGGTGATGGTGATGAACAGGAACGGGAACAGCGACCCGGCGAAGACCGGCCCGGTGCCGCTGAGCGCGAACTTGGTGATCGCCTCGTTCTGCAGGTGCGGCGCCGCGATGACCACGCCGACCGCGAGCAGCCCGATCGTGCCGATCTTCATGAACGTCGACAGGTAGTCGCGCGGCGTCAGCAGCATCCACACCGGCAGGACGGAGGCCAGGAAGCCGTAGACCACCAGGCAGATGACCAGCGTCTCCGGGCTCAGCGTGAAGGCGTCGGCCCAGGCCGAGTTCTGGACCCAGCCGCCGCCCGCGATGGCCAGCAGCAGCAGCACGACCCCGATCACCGTGGTCTCCATGACCCGCCCCGGCCGCAGAACGCGCTGGTAGAAGCCCATGAAAAGGGCGATGGGGATGGTCATCGCGATGGAGAAGGTGCCCCATGGCGAGTGCGCGAGCGCGTTCACCACCACCAGGGAGAGCACCGCGAGCAAGATGATCATGATGGCGAACACCGCGACCAGCGCGGCGGTCCCGCCCACCGGGCCGATCTCCTCGCGCACCATCTGGCCCAGGCTCTTGCCGTCGCGGCGCATCGAGAAGAACAGGGTGACCATGTCCTGAACCGCCCCGGCCATGATGACCCCGACGATGATCCATATGGTCCCCGGCAGGTATCCCATCTGCGCGGCGAGGATCGGGCCCACCAGCGGCCCGGCACCGGCGATGGCGGCGAAGTGGTGGCCGAACAGCACCCGCCGGTCGGTCGGATGGTAGTCGACCCCGTTGTCCAGCCGTTCGGCGGGAGTCGCGCGACGGTCGTCGACGCCGAGCACCCGGCGGGCGATGAACCGGGAGTAGAACCGGTAGGCGATCGCGTACGAACCGAGGGCGGCGGCCACCAGCCAGACCGCCGAGATCTCCTCTCCTTGGGACAGGGCGATGACCCCCCAGGCGACCGCGCCCACCAGGGCGACCGCCGTCCATATGAGGATCTGCTTGGGGGTTGATCTCGATTTCGTGATGCCGTTTTCGGGCATGGCTGATTCTCCTGAACTCAGGGCATGGCAGAACAGCGCGGTACTACGAGGGAAAAGTCGCCCGGAGATCCGAGCAGGGTGATGTGGTCGGTGTTACCGGCGACGCCGGTCGTGGGTGAGATGACGATCGCGAGGCGGGCGTTCCGCGCTACGTCTCAGGACGTAGGCGATGGCCATGAACACCACGCTCCCCGGCACCCAGATGAGCTGGTACCAGAAGAAGAATTTCATTCCGGCCAGATGTGGCGCGTCGTAGGAATACCAGGGCACCCACAGGAGCGCCACGATGGGCAGGGCCAGACAGATACCGGCCGCGAAACGTCGCGCCCGCCGTGTCGGCTTCACCATCGTCGTCCTCCGGAATGTTCCCGCGTTCTTGTTGCAAGGGTTGCGGATGGTTCCGATCTGGTTTACGCAGATTTCGAGGAGATTTCGTGTCAACCAGCCGTGCGGATTACGCAACCTACAAGTACTGCCCGGGCGTAGTGGACGGTGGCCGATGACAGAGCCGATAAGCGCGGTGACGTTCCTCGCCGTGCTCGGCGGCACCTCTCTGCTCGCGGTCGCCGCGCGCTGGTTCCGGCCGTCTCCCGAACTGCCCACCCTGGAGGACTGGGCGCTGGCGCAGCGCCAGTTCGGCACCCCGACGACGTGGTTCCTGCTCGGCGGGACGATATACACGGCCTACACGTTCGCCGCCGTACCGGGCCTGGTGTACGGCACGGGCGCGCTCGGGTTCTTCGCCCTGCAGTACACCGTGATCATGTGCCCGCTGGCGTTCGTGCTGCTGCCCCGGCTCTGGTCGGCGGCGCGCCGGCACGGGTACATCACCCCCGCCGACTTCGTCCGGGGACGCTATGGCTCCCCCGCCCTCGCACTGGTCGTCGCGGCGACCGGTGTGCTGGCGACCATGCCCTACATCGCGCTGCAACTGGTGGGCATCCGTTCGATCCTGTCCGCCGTCGGGCTGTACCCGAGGGGGGTGCTCGGCGACCTCGCGCTGGTCGCCGTGTTCGCGGTCCTCGCCGTGTCGACCTACCGGCACGGGCTGCGCGCGCCGGCGATCATCTCGCTGATGAAGGGCGCGGCCGTCTTCTGCTCGATCCTGGCCGTCTCCTTCCTCGTCCTCGACCGGTTCGGCGGACCCGGGCCGATGTTCGACAGCGCGGAGCGCGCGCTGTCCGGCGGGGAGGCGACCCAGGCGTCGTTGACGCTCGATCCGAGCCAGTTCCCCGTCTACGCCACCCTGGCTCTCGGCTCGGCCCTCGCCCTGCTGATGTACCCCCACGTGCTGACGGCCGCCTTCGCCGCGTCCGGCCCGGACACGCTGCGCCGCGCGGTGGTGGCGCTGCCCCTGTGGACGGCGGTGCTCGGACTGTTCGCCATGCTCGGCGTCGCGGCGCTCGCGGCGGGCATCCAGCCCCCGTCCACCGGCGCGGAGACCGCCGTCCCCCTGCTCGTCAAGGATCTGATGCCCGCCGCCCTCACCGGTCTGGTCTTCGGCGCTCTCGCCGTGGGCGCGCTCGTACCGGCGGCGGTCATGTCGATCGCGGTGGCGACCTCGTTCGTCCGCAACATCTACGTCGAGTACTTCCATCCGACGGCCACGCCCAAGCACCAGACACGGATCGCCCAGATGGTCTCGCTCAGCACCAAGGTCGGGGCGGTCGTCTTCGTGTTCGGACTGCGCAACCAGGACGCCATCAATCTTCAGCTGCTGGGCGGCGTCTGGATCCTGCAGACCTTCCCCGCCGTGGCCCTCGGGGTGTTCACCCGCCGCCTGCACCCCCGGGCGTTACTGGTCGGGTGGATGAGCGGCATGGCCGCGGGCACCCTCCTGGTGGTGCACAGCGGATTCTCCTCGCTGGTGCCCCTGGGCGTGGGCGGCCAGGAGGTGCAGGCATACGCCGCGGTGGTCGCCATGACACTGAACCTCGCCGTCGTCGTGACGCTGACCCCGCTCTTCAACCGAGTGGGCAGATCACACGTTCCGAAACCGAGCTCTCCGGTCCCCATACCCCCCGAAGCGGAGACGATCATATGACCGGAATCCGGCCACCCGCACCATTACCGACGTTCGTCGAATCCGGCTCCGTATCGGTCGACATGCCACCCCCGGCACGGACCGGCGGGCCGTCCGCCGAGGGACCGCCGGTACTCGGCCCGCCGGACACCGGACGTGAGGCCGCGCTGACCCAGCTGTTCGAGACGCACTACACCGGCCTGCTCCGGCTGGCCGTGCTGCTCGGCGCCGACGACGCGGAGGACATCGTCGCCGAGGCGTTCTGTCAGCTGCACCGCCGCTGGAACCGGCTGCGCTCGGCCGAGGCCGCCCTGCCGTACCTGCGCTCGGTGGTCTGCAACCTGACCCGCATGAGACTTCGCCACCTGCAGGTCATCCGCAAGCACACGGATTGGACCACGGGCCTGGAACGGTCGGCTGAAAGCGTCGCCCTGCTCCACGACGACCAGAAGGCGCTCACCGAGGCCCTGCAGCGGCTCTCGGCCCGGCAGCGAGAGGCCCTTGTCCTGCGCTACTGGCTCGGTCTACGCGAAAGCGACATAGCCGAGGCCATGAGCATCTCCTGCGGTGCGGTCAAGGCGCACACCAGCCGCGGCATGGCCACTCTCACCAAGATCATGCAGGAGCGACGATGACGACCGGCCCCGCCAGCACCGAGGACCAGCTACGCGAGGTTCTCGACAAACTCGCCAACGGCGTCCAGCCGGCCCCGGACGCCTACCGCCGGGTCCAGGGCGAATGGCGACGGCGTGAGCGCAGACGCCGGCTCATCCTGGTCATCCTCGTGGTGCTCGTCCTCACGATCGCCGACATCGTGGGGCTGTGGGCGCTGAACCAGTACCAGGACCGGTCGCACATCGCCCCCAGGGAGCCCGTCTCGGCCCGATCGCACGCACCGCCCGCCGACGGCCTGCCAGACCTCCCGCTACGGTGATCGAAGCCAGGTCCGCGCAGTCCCACCCTGCCCGGATCCGGGCAGGTGGCGCCTGAGGTCCAACCAGGGCGCCCTCCGCCGCGTCCGGCGTGGCGTTCCCCGTCGGAAACACGGATTCCCGTCGGCCCATGACACCAAGGGCGGGGAAGGCCGCCCCGACGATCTCAGACTCCCGGCCGGGCGCTCGCGATCTTCGTTGCGGGACGGAACACTAATGCGCGGATACGGAGCTGACGCTGGAGTCGGCGGGCCGATGGCTCTCACCGGCGCCGAAGCTGCCGAACACCGCCAGTACGGCCGTCGTGATCCCGAGGAGGGCGCGGATCGCGTTCCTCATGATTCTCAACCTCCAAAGTCTCTGTCGGCCTCCCCCTTCCCGATGAGTCCTCGTATATCCGTGATGTCACCAAGCCATCGGTCAAAGATGGCGATATCAGGCACCGAGCTGGGCGGCCTCGGCGCGGAGCCTGGCGCCCTTGGCGTGAGCCTGTTCCTTGAGAGCGAGCTGGAACGCCTCCATCTTCGCCCGTAGTCCCTCGTCGGCGGCGGCGAGGATCCGGACGGCCAGCAGGCCCGCGTTGCGGGCGCCGCCGACGGCGACCGTCGCGACCGGGACCCCGGCGGGCATCTGGACTATCGAGAGCAGGGAGTCCATGCCGTCGAGGTATTTCAGCGGGACCGGGACACCGATCACCGGCAGCGGGGTCACCGAGGCGAGCATGCCCGGCAGGTGGGCGGCTCCCCCGGCACCCGCGATGATCACCTTCAGCCCGCGCCCGGCCGCCTGCGCGCCATAGGCGATCATCTCCTCGGGCATCCGGTGCGCGGAGACCACGTCGGCCTCGAACTCCACCTCGAACTCGGCCAGCGCCTCGGCGGCGAGCCTCATCACCGGCCAGTCGGAGTCGCTGCCCATGACGATGCCGACGGTGGTCATGTTCTCTCCTTGCCTCACGGCCCGGGGCCGCGCGCGTTCGCTGTGGTTGCGTGGCCCCCGCGGGTGCGGTGGCGCTCCGTGCTGTCGGGGCCGTGACGGTGCGGCGGTGCCCCGGATGGGTGGGCGACCGGCCTGCGGGCTCGGACGCGTTTCCCCCCGATGAGACCCGCTGGGCTCAGGTGTATCTTCCCTCGGTGAGGTAGACGGCGGCGTGCCGGGCGCGCGCGCGTACCTCTTCCAGGTCGGTGCCGAGCGCGGTGACATGGCCGATCTTGCGCCCCGGTCGCACCTCCTTGCCGTAGAAGTGAATCTTGATCCCCGGGTCGTGCGCCATCACGTGCTCGTACCGGGAGAAGATGTCGGAGTCGTCACCGCCCAGGAGGTTGGCCATCACCACGACGGGGGCGGCCGGCGCGGGTGAGCCGAGTGGGAGGTCGAGGACCGCGCGCAGGTGCTGCTCGTACTGGGAGGTGCGGGCCCCCTCGATCGTCCAGTGGCCGCTGTTGTGCGGGCGCATGGCCAGCTCGTTGACCACCAGGCCCGAGGAGGTGGCGAACATCTCCACGGCCAGCAGCCCGGTCACGCCCAGTTCCTTGGCGATGTTCAGGGCGATCCGCTGGGCCACCGCGGCCTGCTCGGGATCGAGGCCGGGTGCGGGGGCGAGGACCTCGACGCAGATGCCGTCACGCTGGACGGTCTCCACCACCGGGTAGCTGACTCCCTGGCCGTGCGGCGACCTGGCGACCAGCACGGCGAGCTCCCGCTCGAACGGCACGAACCCCTCGGCCATCAGCGGCACCCCGGAGGCCAGGGGCTCGGCCGCGTCATCCGCGGAGCGGCAGATCCAGACGCCACGCCCGTCGTAACCGCCCCTGATCGCCTTGAGCACCACCGGCCAGCCGTTCTCCGCGGCGAACTCCTCGATGTCGGCGGCCGTCTCGATCCGTCGCCACGGCGGGCACGGGGCGCCGATCCCGGTCAGCCGCTCGCGCATCACCGCCTTGTCCTGGGCGTGTACGAGCGCGTCGGCGCCGGGGTGCACGGCGAAGCCGTCCTCGACCAGGGCACGGATGTGCTCGGTGGGCACGTGCTCGTGGTCGAAGGTGACCGCGTCGCACCCCTTGACGAAGTCGCGCAGGTCCGCCAGGGACCGGTAGTCGCCCAGGCGTACGTCGGCGATCACGCGGGCGGCGCTCTCGTCTGACGAGTTGGCCAGGACCCGAAGCTCGACACCGAGGGCGATGGCCGCCTGCTGGGTCATCCGGGCCAGCTGGCCCGCTCCGATCACGCCGACGACGGGTCCGATGGGACTGGCCAAGGAAGGGCTGCTCACGGGGGTTAAGTTTACCGGCACGCGGTACGGGGGCGGCTGGTGGGAGGCGCCCGGCCGATCCTGACAGCCGCTCCCGGCGAGGCGGCAGGCCGCCGTGCAGGCGGCTCGCCCGCCAGGAGACCCCCAGCAGGGTCGTACGAGGGAGGCCGCCGAGTCCGTCGGGGGCCCCGCCCCCGAGCCCGTTCCGGGGCTCTCAGCCCGTCGTGAGGGTGGCGAGGCCGCGGCGGAGGCCGGCCGTGGTGAGTTCGGCACCCGTGCCGGCGATCTCGGTGGCGACGAGCGCGATCTCGGTCCCGGTCAGCTCGGCCGCCCTGGCACGGCCGGTGAAGCCGCGCAGGTCGGCCTTGCCGTAGATCGGATGGGCCAGGGAGGATCGGCCGGAACGGGCCCGCTGCCGGTATTCGATCTCCAGGGCGTGGATGACCAGCGCGCCGCCGTCGGGCAGCCGCAGCGCGCGCTGCGGGCCGACGAGCAGGCGGACGTCCGCGGTGAGCCGGTCGGGCCGCACCTTCTGCGGGCGCCCGACCAGCTCGCCGAAGAGGTCGCGTACGGGGTCGTCCTTGGGGAAGGTCACCCCGCTCACCCCCGCGGGGTCGGTCAGGTAGGTCAGATAGCGCTGCGGGACGAGACGGGCTCTGACCCCCATGGCGGGGTCGTCGGTGGGCACCGCCCCCTCGGTCGGCTCGCGGACCTCGCCCCGTATCGGGATGGGGCCCGCGCCCAGCCGCCACTCGCCCCCCTCATGGACGAACAGGAAGTAGGCCGGGTCGGGCTCTCGGGCCAGGGCGACGAACCAGCGGTCGCCGTCGGCCGTGCCGGGCAGGTAGAACTCCGCCTCGGTGTAGGACTTCCTGGCGGGGGCTGGGCGGCCGTTCCGGGTCGCCTCACAGGCACGACCGCCCAGCGCATTCTCCGCCCAGGTGGTGAGCCTGCCGACGGCCGCGCAGTCCCGGTCGCGCCAGGCGTCGTCAAGCTTTCTCAGCAGCGTGAAGGCCTGGATCGCCTCCGCGAGCTCCACCCCGGCGGACGTCTCGCGCGACGGTCCGGCCTCGGGGACGGCGCCTTGCTCGTCTCTCCGCGCGCCACAACCGGTCATCATCGACAGACCGAGGATCAGAGCGAGGAGTCGGCGGCGCAAGGGTTGATCCCCGGGGTAGTGGCCGTCGCGTACGGCAGTCCGTCAGGACCGATCACGGTTCTCCAACGGCATTCCGTGATCTACCGGATTAGCGTAACGTCGGACGAGCCGATTTAACCGGCGTTATGCGATATTTATTGAAATAGCAGTTGATGACGGCTATGTGCACCGGCGGAGCAATGTCGCGCGGACCGTGGCCGAGCACCGGTAACCTGGCTCGACAGTGTTCCAGGTCCTCCAACGTGGCGGATCAGTGGCCGACCCCCGAAAGGACCGTGCAGGAAACGTGGAGTTTCTCCGACACGCCTACCGGCGGCTCGCCGACCTGGCGCGAGAACTGGCCAAGTTCGGCACGATCGGTGCGGTCGCCTTCGTGATCGACACGGGCGGCACCAACCTGCTCCGGTTCGGCATCGGCTGGGGGCCGCTCACCTCCAAGGTCATCGCCACGATCATCGCGGCCACCTTCGCCTACCTCGGCAACCGCTACTGGACCTTCAGGCACCGGGAGCAGAGCGGCCTGGCCCGCGAGTACACCCTGTTCTTCATACTCAACGCCATCGGCCTGCTGATCTCGCTGCTGGTGATCGGCTTCGTGACCTACACCCTGGGCCTGGAAGACGCCCTGAGCTACAACATCGCCATGCTCACCGGCACCGCCCTGGGGACCCTGTTCAGGTTCTGGTCGTACAAGAAGTGGGTCTTCCTGCCCGGTGCCGACGCGAGTCCGCCGGCGGCGTCGAAGAGCCAGGTCAACGGCCACGTGTACCTGCTGAACAAGAGCTCGGAGGAGAACTCGCCGCCGACCCTGCCTCGCTAGGGCACGCTCAGGCGGGCCCCCGGACGATCCGGTTCCTGCCCGTGTCGCCCACCGGGCGCAGGAAGAACGCGAACGCCGCGGGACGCGGCCTTATCAGCTCCAGGCGCCCCCCGTCGGCGGCGGCCAGCGCCCTCGCGAGGGGCAGGCCGAGACCCGTACCGCCGGCCCCGCTCACGTTCCGCTCGAAGATCCTCGGGGCAAGGTCGTCTGGTATGCCCTTGCCCTGGTCCACCACCTCGATCACGATGGACCTGTCCTTGGCGCTGGTGGTCACGGTCACCGTGCCGCCGCCGTGCTCCAGCGAGTTCTCCAGCAGGGTGGAGATCACCTGGCTGATGCCGCCGCCGGTGCCCAGCGCCTGGAGCTCACGCGTACCGGCCAGCCTCAGCTGCCGCCCGACCCTGCGGAATGCCGGGCCCCACTCGATGAACTGCTGGTCGAGCAGCGTGTCGAGTCTGACGCTCTCGGCCTGCGCCTGACGCTGTCGTCTGGCGGTGGCCAGCAACTCGTCGATCACCGCGGTGAGCCGCTCGGCCTGCACGATGGCGGCCTCGCCCTCCTCCTTGACGATCCCCGGTTCGTCCGCGGCGGCGACGATCTCCTCAAGCCTCATGGTCAGGCCGGTGAGCGGGGTGCGGAGCTGGTGGGAGGCGTCGGTCGCGAACTCCCGCTCCCTGGCCAGGAGGTCGGAGATGCGGGTCGCGCTACGGTCGAGCACCTCGGCCACCCGGTCGAGTTCCTGGATGCCGTAGCGGTGCTTGCTCGGCCTCGCGTCACCGGAGCCGAGCCGCTCAGCGATCATCGCAAGGTCGCTGAGCGGTAACGTCAGGCGGCGCGACTGCACGATGGCAAGCCCGACCGCGACCGCGAGAGCAGCCGCGGCGAGCCCCAGGATGAGGAAGAGCCATGCGCGGACCTCACGCTCCACCCCCGTCTTGTCCCGGCTGACCGCGACGTACACGCCGTTCTCCGACTGTGCGTCCGCGGTCATCCGCTGGCTCTCGGGGGGCTCGGTGCCCACCGTTATCACCTGGGGAGGCGTGCCTTTTGCATAGATCTGGATGTAGAGCTGGGAATACTTACGCTCCAGCTGCTGCTCGTCGATGGGCTGATCCTGGATCCGGGCGTACTCGACCTCCCCCAGCAGGCTCTTGGCATGGGAGGTGAGCTGCTGGATCGCCTCCTCCTCGATGAGCCTGTTGACCGCCACAGCGAGGGGAATGCCAAGCAGCAGCACCCCGATGACCGCGACAAGGAGGGTTGAGGAGAGCAGGCGTCGGCGCATTTCCTACTCGCGCTCGAACCTGAAGCCGACCCCTCGAACGGTTGTGATGTATCGGGGCTTGGCGGCGTCGTCACCGAGTTTCCGGCGTAGCCACGAGATGTGCATGTCCAGGGTCTTGGTCGAGCCCCACCAGTTGGTGTCCCACACCTCGCGCATGATCTGCTCGCGGGTGACCACCTTTCCGGCGTCGCGGACCAGGACCCTCAGCAGGTCGAACTCCTTGGTGGTCAGATGCAGCTCCTTGTCGCCCATCCACGCCCGACGGGAGTCGGCGTCGATGCGCACGCCCTGGACCACGGGCGTCTCGGACGTGCCGCGCCGCAGCAGGGCGCGGACGCGCGCCAGCAGCTCGGCGAGGCGGAACGGCTTGGTGACGTAGTCGTCGGCCCCGGCGTCGAGGCCCACCACGGTGTCGACCTCGTCGACGCGGGCGGTGAGGATCAACACCGGAGTTCCATGGCCTTCGGCGCGGATGCGCCTGGCCACCTCCAGGCCGTCCATCTCGGGCAGTCCCAGGTCGAGAACGATCAGGTCGATGCCACCCGACAGAGCCCGCTCCAGAGCCTGCGGGCCGTCAGGGCTCACCTCTACTTGATAACCCTCGCGGCGCAGAGCTCGCGCCAGTGGCTCGGAAATCGAGGTGTCATCCTCGGCGAGTAGTACACAGGTCATGTTGCGATCGTAGGACCTTAGAGGATCGTTTCCCGGGTACAGCGCGCGGTTTGACTCGTCGTTGACCTATCCATTGACCTGGGCAAACACTGATAAATCCCGGATAGTCATCCCGCAACGGCCGAGGGTTTCGGAGTAGGTCTCCCACCTTGGAAGTTCCTCGAAAGCACAGGCGCACCAAAGGATTGACCGGCAAAGCAGAACACGCCCTACCAGAGGGGATCCGGTGGGCGTGTTCTACTTAATTCACCTCAAGACGGTGACGGCGGCTCGGCGTAGCGGGCGAGGTAGAGCTGCTCCCCGAGACTCTCCATCAGACCCAGTTCGGTCTCCAGGTAGTCGATGTGGTGCTCCTCGTCCTCAAGGATCTCCTCGAAGATGCGGGCCGAGGTGACATCGCCCTTCTCACGCATCAGAATGATGGCGGGCCTCAGCCGGCTGACCACCTCAAGCTCGACGTCCAGGTCTGCGCGGAGCTGCTCCGCGACGGTCTGGCCGATATGCAGGATGCCCAGCTTCTGGTAGTTGGGCAGTCCTTCAAGGAAGAGGATGCGGTCGGTGAGCTTCTCCGCATGCCGCATCTCGTCCATGGACTCTTCGCGAGTGTATTTCGCGAGCTTGGTGTATCCCCAGTTCTCCTGCATCTTGGCGTGCAGGAAGTACTGGTTGATCGCGGTCAGCTCCGCGGTCAACTGCTCGTTGAGCAGCTCGATGATTTTCTTGTCGCCCTGCATGGCGGGCTCCTCGTGCTATGCGGTCGGAATCAGGTCCTCAGACCGCTTCAGGATCGCACAGATCTTGCGCACGCAAGAAGCACAGTCGCCACCGGCACCCGTAGCGTCGCGAATCTGGCGCGCGCTCTTCGCCCCTGCCGAGATGCAGTCGTGCACCTCGTTTTCGGTGACCGCGCGGCAGACGCATACATACACGGGGGTGCGACCTCTCAAGAGCGTACCATAGGTTAGGCACACCTAAAGTAACTCATTTGGTTAGGCTTGCCTACGTGAGTTACGACACACACCCCTAACCTCCCCGTCATCGCCGCGAATAACCTCCCCGTCATCGCCGCGAAGCCTCCATCCCGCACGGCGCCGGACACGCGAACGCGCCCCGGCGCGGGCCGGGGCGCGTCGCGGCGGACTTGCCGGTCAGTGTCCCCTGGCCAGCCATTCCTCCAGGTGCCCGGCCTCCTCGCCGATCGAGGTGGAGTCGCCGTGGCCGGTGTACACGGTCGTCTCCGGCGGCAGGGTCAGCAGCCTCCCCTTGATCGACTCGATGATCGTGTCGAAGGAGGAGAAGGACCTCCCGGTCGCGCCGGGACCACCGCGGAACAGGGTGTCGCCGCTGAAGAGCGCGCCGATCTCCGCCCCGTACAGGCAGACCGCGCCCGGAGCGTGACCCGGCGTGTGCAGCACGGTCAGATCCACACCTCCGGCCGAGATCACCTGACCGTCCTTCAGCGGGGTGTACGGCAGGTCGGCGTAGACCATCTCCCACAGCACCTGGTCGGCCGGGTGGAGCAGGATCGGCGCGCCCACCCGGGTGGCGAGGTCGGCCGCCGCGTCGATGTGGTCGTTGTGCGCGTGGGTGCAGACGATGGCCTTCACCTCGCGGTCACCGACCCGCTCGGCGATCGCCGCGGCGTCGTGCGCGGCGTCGATGACGACCACCTCGTCGGCCGAACCGACGATCCAGACGTTGTTGTCGACCTCCCACGTCCCGCCGTCCAGCGAGAAGGTGCCGGAGGTGACCACCTTGTCGATCACAGGACCACCACCGAGCGCAGCACCTCGCCGCGGTGCATCTTCGCGAAGGCGTCCTCGACGTCGCCGAGGCCGATCGTCTCGGAGACGAAGCGGTCCAGGTCGAGCCGTCCCTGCAGGTAGAGGTCGATGAGCATGGGGAAGTCGCGGCTGGGCAGGCAGTCGCCGTACCAGGAGGACTTCAGCGCGCCGCCGCGGCCGAAGACGTCGAGCAGCGGCAGCTCCAGCGTCATCTCCGGGGTCGGCACCCCGACCAGGACCACGGTCCCGGCCAGGTCACGGGCGTAGAACGCCTGCTTGTAGGTCTCCGGGCGGCCGACCGCCTCGATGACCACGTCCGCGCCGTTGCCGCCGGTGAGCTCCCTGACCGACTCGACCATGTCCGAGGTGCGGGAGTTGACCGTGTGGGTGGCGCCGAACTCCTTGGCCCACTCCAGCTTGCGGTCGTCCACGTCCACCGCGATGATCTTCGAGGCGCCCGCCAGCCTGGCGCCGAGGATGGCCGCGTCACCGACGCCGCCGCACCCGATGACCGCCACGCTGTCGCCGCGGGTCACCCCGCCGGTGTTGATCGCGGCGCCCAGGCCCGCCATCACGCCGCAGCCGAGCAGCCCGGCCACCTGCGCCGGCGCGGACGCGTCGACCTTGGTGCACTGCCCGGCCGCGACCAGGGTCTTCTCGATGAAGGCGCCGATGCCCAGGGCGGGGCTGAGCGGCGTGCCGTCCTCCAGGGTCATCTTCTGGGTGGCGTTGTGCGTGTTGAAGCAGTACCAGGGACGGCCGCGCAGGCATGCCCGGCAGTTGCCGCAGACGGCCCGCCAGTTCAGGATCACGAAGTCACCGGGCGCCACCTCCGTGACGCCCGCACCGACGGCCTCGACCACTCCGGCGGCCTCGTGGCCGAGCAGGAACGGGAATTCGTCGTTGATGCCGCCCTCGCGATAGTGCAGGTCCGTGTGACAGACACCACAGGCCTGCACCGTCACCACGGCCTCGCCCGGCCCCGGATCGGGCACGATAACGGTCTCCAGCGAGACGGGCTCGCCCTTGCCACGCGCGACCACGCCTTGGACGGTGTACGGCATGTCCTGCACCTCATCTGTTGCGAAACTCACCGAGCCCCACGGGGCTCGCTTACCGGTTGGACGGCCTTGGAGAAGCCCCCGCCTCAATCATTACTTACCAGCCCTGCGCAGCACGTATGGCTGCACCACCCCCAGGCCCCGGGCCGGCCGCCGCCGGATGCGGCCGACCTCGACGCCCGGCGCTCCCTCCAGCGCCTCGGCCAGCTCGCTGTCGACGACGATGGTGCCGGAGCGGGCGATGGCCGTGAGCCTGGCCGCCAGGTTGACCGTGGTCCCGAAGACGTCGCCCATGATGGGCACCACCGGGCCGTACGCCAGTCCGATCCGCACGTCGGGCCCGCCTCTGCGGATGACGTCGACCAGGTCCAGGGCGATCACGGCGGCGGTCCGCGGGTCGGCCGCCGTGAAGAGCACCTCGTCGCCGAGCGTCTTGACCAGCCGTCCCCCGTGCCCGGCGACCACGTCCGAGGCCCGCGCCTCGAAGCGCTCGACGAGCTCGGCCAGGCCCCGCTCGTCCAGCTCGCGGGAGAGCCGGGTGAAGGAGACCATGTCGGCGAAGCCCACCGCGAGGGTGAGCCGGGTCGGCATGATCTCGTCGGTGATGTCGGCGATCGTCAGCAGGCGGGTCCCCGCGGCGGCGAGCTGGGCTCGCCAGACGTGGATCAGGACCTGCTCGAAGTCGGGGAGCAGCCGGCGCGCGGTCTCCATGACCCCCGCCAGGTCCTCGTCGGTGGGACGCCGGCCGGGGTCGAGCATGGCACCGATCATGATCTCGGCCTGCCACTGCGCGAGCCTGGCCGTCGTCTGGCCGAGCGCCCTGGCCATCCGGATGACGGTCCGGTCGTCCAGCAGGCCGCTCTCCATCATCATCCGGACCCGCTTGAGCGCCGTCACGTCCGCGTCGGTGAAGGCCACCTCGTCGTCGGGGAGCGTGGCGAACCCCAGCGCGCGCCAGATCCGCTCGGTGAGCTCCTGCGGGAGCTCGGCGAGGCTCGCCACCTGGATCCGGGTGTAGCCGGGAGAGGTGCCGACGAACAGGTGCTCGATCTGCTCGGCCGTGGGGCGTCCCGCGAAGATCTCCTCCTCTCCGCCCGCGCCTTCCCCGGGGCCCAGGGGGTTACGCCCCACCGGTCACCGCCCGCCGTGTTCCGATGGCTCCCCGTCGATCGCGTCGTCGAGCGCGCGGAACACCTCGGCCCGCACATCCTGGATCCGCGGGATGTCCCGCAGCGTGATCCGGCCGTGGTCGCCCGCCGACTCGACGACGAGCGTGCCGCAGCCGAGGACCCTCTCCATCAGGGTCTGGTCGGCGCTGACCGTGTTGACCTTCGCCATCGGGATGTCGTCTATGGATTTGTTCAGCACCCCCGTACTGATGGTGAACCGGTGCGAGGTGAGCACGTACGAGGTGTTCTTCCACCTCAGGTACGGCACGAACGACCACACGGTCAGCAGACCGACGGCGACCACGGCCACCGCGATGCGCGCGTAGGAGTCGTATTCGAAGGCGGGCATGAAGAAAACGGCGGCACCGGACCCCGCGATGATCAGAATCAACGCGAGGAACGGGCCGATGAGGCGCTTCCAGTGCGGGTGGAACGACCGGATTCGCCGCTCCCCCTCCGTCATGTGGTGATCGGGTAGACCCATGGGGCAAATCGTGGCACGCCTTCATGCCCCACGTCATGAGCTGTGCGGACGAACATGCACGACGTCTCCCGCGCTGAGCGCGTGTTCCTGCCCCTTGGAGCTGACGAGCAGGTGGCCGGCGCCGTCGATACCGGTGGCCGTGCCGGTGAGCACCCGCTCGCCCGGCAGCTCCACCCGGACCTCCTGGCCGACCGTGGCGCTGATCGCGAGATAGGCGGCCCGCAGGCCGCACGCCTCGGCGTCGCCGTCCGCCTCCGACCACTCCCGGTAGTGGAGCTCGATCTCCCGCAGCGCCGCCCGCAGGATCGGGTCGCGGTCGACGCAGACGGCCTTCTCGATGGCCAGGGAGGTGGCGGTCTCCACCGGCAGTTCCTCGGCGCGCACGCTCACGTTGAGCCCGACACCCACGATCACCGCGTTGTCGATCCGCTCGGCGAGCACCCCGGCGACCTTGCGCCCGCCGATCAGCAGGTCGTTGGGCCACTTGAGCCGGACGTCGACCTCGGCGACCTTCCGCACGGCCGACGCGACCGCGAGGGCGACGAGCAGGGACAGCCAGCTCTGCCTGTCCGGGGGCGGGTCGGGGCGCAGGAGCACCGAGAAGGTCAGGCCGGAGCGCGGCGGAACACTCCAGGCCCTGCCGAGCCTGCCGCGCCCGGCGAACTGGGCCTCCGCGACGACGACGGCTCCCTGCCGCGCACCGTCGCGGACGGCCTGCGCGAGGTCGGCGTTGGTCGATCCGGTCCTGGCGACGACGGCGATGTCGGACCAGAGGCCGCCGGGACGGACCAGCGCGCGGGTGAGCGCCGCCTGGGAGAGCGGCGGACGGTCGAGATCAGTGAAGGGCGAGTCGAGCACTTAGCCATCTTGCCTCCCCTAACGACCCCCTGTTACCGAATTAGGGCAATGACCAGGGAATACTATTAACGAAGTCTGGGTGCGCAGGCGAAGCCCAGCTTTCCGAACGGGGATGAAACAGTTCGGACGGCAGCGAAAAGAGAAAATGACCGCATGAGCAGAGACCTTGACCCGCGGGACGGCATCGAGGTGGAGGCCGTGCGGAGGCCGGGGCCCACCACGCGGGCACGGGTCGGGCAGATGCGCTCGGGGACGCTCCACGAGCGCCGGGACGACCTGGCCACCGAGGAGCCGCTGGAGATCCGGATCCAGGCGGGCGAGGAGCGCCGCACCGTCGCGATCACCATGCGCACCCCGGGGCACGACTTCGAACTGGCCGCCGGGTTCCTGTACGGCGAGGGCGTCGCGGCACCCGCCGACGTGGCGTCCATCGCCTACTGCGCGGACGACGACGTGCCGCCCGAGGCCCGCTACAACACGGTGACCGTGCGGCTGCGCGGCGACGCCCTGCCTGATCTGCCGTCGCTCGACCGGCATTTCATGACGTCGAGCGCGTGCGGCGTCTGCGGCACCGCCAGCCTCGACGCCCTGCGTGGCCGCTGCTCACCGCTGCCCGCCGCCGATGACCCGCTGCGCGTCTCCCCCGAGGTCCTGTACGGCCTTCCTGGCCGGCTGAGGCAGGCCCAGGGGGTCTTCGGCAAGACCGGGGGGCTGCACGCGGCCGGGCTGTTCACCGCGGAAGGCGAGCCACTCGCGGTCCGCGAGGACGTGGGGCGGCACAACGCGGTGGACAAGCTGGTCGGCTGGGCCATGATGACCGGGAGGCTGCCGCTGGGCGGGCACGTGCTCATGGTCAGCGGGCGGACCAGCTACGAGATCATGCAGAAGGCCCTCACCGCGGGCCTGCCCGTCGTCTGCGCGGTCTCCGCGCCCTCCTCCCTGGCCGTCGATCTGGCCAGGGAGTTCGGCATGACGCTGGTCGGCTTCCTGCGCGAGGAGCGCTTCAACCTCTACGCGGGGGCGCACCGCGTCGGCCGGTGAGCGCCGCCCGCCGTCCCGGTGCGGGGCCCGCGGGCGGTGGCGAGAAGATCAGCCCGTGTTCTGCAGACCGGCGGCGACGCCGTTGACCGAGAGCAGCAGCAGGGTGGACAGGCGCTCGCGCTCCTTCTCCGACAGCTCCTCGTCCGCGCGGAGCGTGGACAGGGCGCGGAGCTGCAGGTGGGAGAGCGCGTCGACGTACGGGTCGCGGAGCTGCACCGCGCGGGACAGCACCTTGCGGTCCTCCAGCAGGCGGGTGTGGCCGGTGATCTCCAGGACCAGGCGGCGGGTCAGGTCGTACTCGGCCAGGACCTGCTCGACGAAGTCGTCCCTGGCGCCGAGCGCGAGGTAGCGGGCGGCGATGTCGCGGTCGGTCTTGGCCAGCGACATCTCCACGTTGTCCAGCAGCGAGGCGAACAGCGGCCACTCCCGGTAGGCGGCGCGCAGCTCGTCCAGGCCCGCCTCGGAGATGACCGCCTCCAGGCCGCTGCCCAGGCCGTACCAGCCGGGCAGGTTGACCCTGGTCTGAGCCCAGGCGAAGACCCACGGGATGGCCCGCAGGTCGTCCAGGGACCGGGGCGCGCCGAGGCCGCGCCGGGCCGGGCGGGAGCCCAGGCGGAGCGAACCGATCTCCTCCAGCGGGCTGACCAGGGAGAACCACTCGGGGAAGCCGGGCGCCTCGGTCAGCAGCCGGTACGCCTTCTCCGAGGCGGAGGCGACCTGCTCGGCCACCGCCCGGAAGCGTCCCGCGGCCTCGGCCGTGCGCGCCTCGATGGACGGGGTGGAGGCGAGCAGCACCGCGGAGGTGACCTGCTCCATGTGACGGCGGGCGATGGCGTCGTGGCCGTAGCGGGCGAAGATGACCTCGCCCTGCTCGGTGACCTTGAACCTGCCGCCCACCGACCCCGGGGCCTGCGCGAGCACCGCCCGGTTGGCGGGACCGCCGCCCCGGCCCAGGGCGCCGCCCCGGCCGTGGAAGAGCGTCAGCGGCACGTCGTGCTCGGCCGACCAGGCGGCCAGCGCCTCCTGGGCCTCGTACAGCTTCAGCGTCGCCGCGGCCGGGCCGAGCTCCTTGGCGGAGTCGGAGTAGCCGAGCATGACCTCCAGGCGCCGGTCGTCGGCCAGCCTGGCCTGGACCTCGGGGATCTCCAGCATCCCCGACAGCACGGTGGGGGCGGCCGCCAGGTCGGCGCCCGACTCGAAGAGCGGGACCACGTCGAGCCGGGGGGCCCGCTCGCCCAGCGCGTGCGCGGCCAGCGCGTGCACGGCGGCGATGTCGTCGGCCGAGCGGGTGAAGGAGACGACGTAGCGGGAGCAGGCACTCACCCCGAACCGCTCCTGGATCCAGGCGATCGTACGGATCGTGGCCAGGACCTCCTCGGTCCGCTCGGAGGTGCGCCCGGCGGCGATCTCCTCCAGCGCGGCGGCGTGGACCTGCGAGTGCTGGCGGACCTCCAGCTCGGCCAGGTGGAAGCCGAACGTCTCCACCTGCCAGATGAGGTGCTGCAGCTCCCCGTACGCCTGCCTCCTCGCCCCGGCCGCGACCAGCGACTCCTGGGCGATCCGCAGATCGCCCAGGAGCTCCTCGGGCGAGCGGTAGGCCAGGTCGAGACCGCGCTGCCTGGTGGCCGCGATGCGGGCGGCGACGAACATCAGCCACTGCCGGTGCGGCTCCTGCGGGGAGCGGGTGGCCATCTCCGAGACCAGGTCGGGGTGGTCGTTCACCGCGGCGGACAGCGCGGCCCGCAGCTCGGGCGAGGCGGGGGCGTAGCCGGCGGCGAGGGTCAGCGAGCGGCCGATCCGGCCGGCGGCGGTCTCCAGGGCGATCAGCACGTGCTCGGCCTGGATGAGCACGGCGTCCCTGGTCACCTTGGCCGTGACGTTCGGGTTGCCGTCGCGGTCGCCGCCGATCCAGCTGCCGTACCTGATGAAGGCGCGGGCCCGGGGCTTCTCGGTGCCGCCGCCCCCGCCGAGCGCGGCGTCCAGGGCGCGGTAGACCTGCGGGACCACCCGGAAGAGGGTCTCGTCGAAGGCCGCCATGGCGGTGCGGACCTCGTCTCGCGGGTCGAGCTTGGTGGATCTGAGCTGGGCGGTCCGCCAGAGCAGGTCGATCTCCTCCAGCAGCCGCCGGCGGGTCTCCGCCCGCTCGGCGGCACCCCGCTCGGGGCTGTTGTACAGGGCGAGCTGGCCGCTGATGCGCTGGATCGCGGTGACCACGGCGCGCCTGCGGGCCTCGGTGGGGTGCGCGGTCAGCACCGGGTGCAGGCGCAACTCCTCGACCAGGCCGGCGACCTTCTCGCCGCCGAGTTCCTGGACCGCCTGGGCCAGGGACTCCGGCAGCGGCTCCTCGCCGGTGTCGCGGACCCTGAGCGTGCGGATTCTGAAGTGCTCCTCGGCCAGGTTCGCCAGGTGGAAGTAGCACGTGAACGCGCGGGCGATCTGTACCGCGCGATCGACGGGCCACTCGGCCACCATCGCGGTGATCTCGTCGACCGACACCTGCCTGCGGCGGGCACCGATGACTGCCTTGCGCAGCCGTTCGACGTCGGCGAGCAGGTCATCGCCACCGTGCTCGGCGATGACCTGCCCCAGAAGCTCGCCGAGCAGTCGCACGTCCGCGCGCAGCTCGTCGGGCATCTCGGTGACAGCGGAGGAACGCTCTACCTGATGAGACACGGTGGCTGGCATGTTCGTCAGCGTACCCAGTCCGTTTTCTCCGGCGGAGACCGGTCTCACCCATTGGACTAGACCACTCAGACGGCCTTGGAGATCGCCTGCAGCAGCGCTGGATACCTGGCGAAAGCGGCTTTACCCGCGATTCTCCGGCCGCCGGCGGAGAGCAGCAGTCCGTACGGCACCGCCAGCGCGGCGACCCAGGTGAGGCCGAACAGCACCGGCAGCACGATCGGCAGCACGAGCAGGCCGGTGCCGATCAACGCGCCGAGCGAGGCCGCGAAGGCGATGCCGCCCTGCCCCGGAGCCGCACCCGTGAAGGCGTTCAGGCGTTCCGGCACGCTGTAGGGCATATGCACGCTGGTCAGCGCGCCCACCCCGAGCCCGACCCCGAGGACGCCCCAGGCGGTCAGGGTGGCTGGGACCGCCCAGCCGACGTCTCCGGCCAGCAGGGCCGCGACCAGGGAGAGCACCAGCAGCACCGGAACCCCGATCGTCGCCACGGCCAGGTGCCGCCCCGCGATGTCGGTGCGCCAGTCGCGATCGGTGCCGTAGGCGACGGCGTTCATCCACAGCGAGCGGCCGTCGATGCCGAAGGCGTTGCACCACTGCATGCTGATCAGCCCCGCGCCGATGCAGGCGGGAGCGACCGCCAGGGCGACCCCGGCCGGACCGCCCTGCCCGTTCAGCGAGAAGGCCATGACGCCCGCGACCGCGACGGCGGCGAACCAGCCGACCCTGCCCCGCGGATCACGGCGGGCGTACCTGAACTCCTTGCCCACGACCGCGGCGAGCGGGCCGTCGGGCAGGACCCTGGCCAGCAGGCCCCGGGAGTTGCGCACCGAGGAGCTCTGGGTGGAGGCGTCAGGGGAGACCAGGGCGCGGCGCAGTGCCGCGATCCACAGCCACCCCACCCCGGCGACCAGGGCGGCGAGCACGACGATCGCCAGAAGGGCCGCCGCTCCTCCGTCGGCGACGGCGTGCGCCGCCATACCTGACGGGGTCCAGCGCAGCACCGAGGCGGTACCGCGCAGCATCGCCCCCGGGTCGGCCGACAGACCGCCGTTGAGCAGCAGGTTGGGCAGCTGTGCCACCAGCACGACGAAGATCACTGAGACGGCCAGCACGTCACGGCCCCTGCGGGTGCGCAGCACGCCGGAGAGCGCCGTGGTGACCAGCCGGGAGAGGACGATGCAGAGCGCGAAGTGGAGCAGCACCGCCACAGTGCCCAGGAGCACCCCGCCGGCCCCCGTGGCCAGCCCGGCCACGGCCCCGATCATGACGACCAGCGTGGCGACCGGCCAGACGCCGGTGATCGAGGCGGCGAACATGCCGGTGGCGAGCTGACCGGTCCGCAGCGGAAAGAGCGCCAGCCGCGACGGGTCGAGCGTGTCGTCCAGCCCGAACGCGAGCAGCGGCACGACCGCCCAGCCCACCAGGAAGGCGGCGAACAGCACGGTGACGACGTCGCCTGCGACCTCGGCGGACGCGAGACGCAGCGTGGTCATGGCGAAAAAGCCCAGGGCGGCGAAGACGATCGCGGCGATCATCGTGAAGACGAACCCCAGCAGGTGCTGGACGCTGCCGCGCAGATTGCCGGCGACGAGCCGGAGCTTGAGCCGTACGAACACCGAGGGCCCCACCCGCACGGTCCCGGGCACCGCCCGCTGCCGGTCCGGCGCGCTCATGCCGGGGTCGCGCCCAGCCATGACAGGCCCTCCTGCCCGCTCGTGCCGTCACCCCGGGCGCCGACCAGCCCCAGGAACGCCTCGTTGAGGCTGCGGCCCGCCCTGACCTCGTCCAGCGGCCCCTGGGCGACGATCCGCCCGCCGTCCATCACCGAGACCCAGTCGCACAGGCGCTCGACGAGCTCCATGACGTGGCTGGAGAAGACGACGGTCGAGCCGGAGTCGGTGTAGCGCCTGAGCACCTCGACGAGCGTGTTGGCGCTGACCGGGTCGACGCCCTCGAACGGCTCGTCGAGAAAGAGCACACCGGGGTTGTGCAGCAGCGCGGCGGCCAGGCCGATCTTCTTGCGCATGCCCGTCGAGTAGTCGACGACGAGTTTGTCCGCCGACTCGGTCAGGCCCATGACCTTCAGCAGCCCCTCCGCCCGCTGCTCCACCTCGGCCCTGGGGATGCCTCGGAGCTGGCCGTTGTAGGACAGCAACTCCCTGCCGGAGAGCCGCTCGAACAGGCGCAGCCCCTCGGGGAGCACGCCGATGCGGCTCTTGACCGCGACCTGGTCGCGCCAGACGTCGACACCACCGATGTGGATCGAGCCCCCGTCGGGACGCAGCAGGCCGGTGACCATGCTGAGCGTGGTGGTCTTTCCCGCCCCGTTGGGACCGACCAGCCCGGCGAAACTGCCGGCGGGCACCACGAGGTCGACACCTCCCACGGCCACCTGCTGCCCGAATCTCTTGAACAACCCCTGCGTTCGCACCGCCTCGATGGCGTCCGGCATGTTCCCCCCTTCCAGGATCACGGCTCCGGCGATCAGCCGACTCATCCGGAAAACGAACGGTCGCCCCCGATAGTTCGCACTGTCAGAGAGCGGTTTACCCTGCTGGCATGAGCGAGCCCTTGAGCGCCGAGACCACGGCCGCCGAACCCGATATCCGTACGACGGCCGGGAAACTGGCCGATCTGGAACGCCGTCTGGACGAGGCCGCCCACGCGGGTTCCGCGCGCGCCATCGAGAAACAGCATGCGAAGGGCAAGATGACCGCCAGGGAGCGGGTCCTCGCCTTTCTGGACGAGGGCAGCTTCGTGGAGTTCGACGAACTCGCCAGGCACCGGTCCACCAGCTTCGGCATGGAGCGCGAGCGTCCGTACGGCGACGGGGTCGTGACCGGACACGGCACCGTCGACGGCCGCCCCGTGGCGGTGTTCTCCCAGGACTTCACGGTCTTCGGCGGTTCTCTGGGCGAGGTCTTCGGAGAGAAGATCGTCAAGGTCATGGACCACGCGCTGAAGACCGGCTGCCCGGTGATCGGCATCAACGACTCCGGCGGGGCGCGCATCCAGGAGGGCGTCGTCTCGCTGGGCCTGTACGCCGAGATCTTCAAGCGGAACGTGCACTCCTCGGGAGTGATCCCGCAGATCTCGCTGATCATGGGCCCGTGCGCGGGCGGCGCCGTCTACTCGCCGGCCCTCACCGACTTCGTGCTGATGGTGTCGGAGAAGTCGCACATGTTCATCACCGGCCCCGACGTGATCAAGACGGTCACCGGCGAGGAGGTGACGTTCGAGGAGCTCGGCGGCGCGCACACGCACAACTCCCGCTCGGGTGTCGCCCACTACGAGGCCTCCGACGAGGCCGACTGCCTGGAGTTCGCCAGGGCGCTGCTCTCCTACCTGCCGTCCAACAACATGGACGAGACCCCGGTGTTCGACGCCGAGGTGGTGCTGGAGACCACCGACTCCGATCGGGAGCTCGACACGCTGGTCCCCGACTCGGCGAACCAGCCCTACGACATGCACACGGTTCTCGAACACGTCCTGGACGACGGCGAATTCCTTGAGGTGCACGCGCAGTTCGCGCCGAACATCCTGGTGGGTTTCGGCCGGGTCGAAGGGCGCTCCGTGGGGATCGTCGCCAACCAGCCGATGAGTTTCGCGGGCACGCTGGACATCGCGGCCTCGGAGAAGGCCGCGAGATTCGTACGTACATGCGATGCCTTTAACATTCCGGTACTGACATTTGTCGATGTCCCCGGATTCCTTCCCGGCACCGACCAGGAATGGAACGGGATCATCCGCCGCGGCGCCAAGTTGCTCTACGCCTACGCCGAGGCGACGGTGCCGCTGGTCACGGTCATCACCCGCAAGGCGTACGGTGGAGCCTACGACGTCATGGGTTCCAAGCACCTGGGCGCCGACATCAACCTGGCCTGGCCGACCGCGCAGATCGCGGTGATGGGAGCGCAGGGCGCGGTCAACGTCCTCTACCGGCGCGAGCTCGCCTCGGCCGCCGATCCGGACGCCCAGCGGGCCCGGTTCATCGCTGAATACGAGGACACGCTCGCCAACCCGTATCTCGCGGCCGAACGTGGGTATGTGGACGCGGTGATCCGCCCCTCCGACACCCGAGTCCAGATCGTCAAGGCGCTCAGGACCCTGCGCAACAAGCGCGCGACCCTGCCGCCGAAGAAGCATGGGAACATCCCGCTGTGAGACACCTGAAGATCATTAAAGGGGATGCGACCCCCGAGGAGATCGCCGCGGTGGTGATCGCCATCTCTGCGCACACCGCGGCCGCGACTTCGGGCCCGAAAGCCCTGCAGACGCCAAAATCCTGGAGCAATCACTCACATGGCATGCGAAAACATCTTCCTACCGGACAAGGTGCGTGGAGATCGAGCGCACTGCCGAGATAGATCCTCAGAACGGGGTGTCAACTTGCACGAGAGTTGGGACCATCTAAGAAATGGGCGCATATAGTCAGCCGATCAGCTAGTTACGAGGCCTGGAGGACGACATGACCATCCTGGACCTCACGTCACACCCCATCGCCGCGAAGTACGCCGTCCTGGTCGACGTCGGGTACCTGTACGCCGCGGCGGGGGAGGTGCTTCTGAGCGCCAAGGAGCGCAAGGAGTACCGGGTCGCGGCGGACGAACTGATCCAGGCGTTGCAGAAGCACGCGGAGGAGCGAATCCACGGCGAGCTGCTGAGGATCTACTGGTACGACGCCGCCCGCGACCGGGTGCCGACCGTCGACCAGCGGGTCATCGCGCAGCTCCCCTGGGTCAAGGTCCGCCTGGGTAACCTCAACGCGAGGGGCCAGCAGAAGGGCGTGGACGCGCAGATCAGGAGCGACCTGGAGGCGCTGGCCAGGCACCACGCGGTGAGCGACACCATACTGCTGGCCGGGGACGAGGACATGGTCCCCGCCGTCGAGGCCGCCCAGGCCTACGGGGTGCGGATCCACCTGTGGGGGGTGGAGCCGCCGTACGGCACCAACCAGGCCGAGCGCCTGGTCTGGGAGTCCGACACCGTCGAGATCATCAGTGCCGACTTCCTGCGCTCCTTCTTCAGCCGGGCCCCCGCGCCGGTCCCGGTGCCGGCCGCCCCGAGCGCCCCCTCCCCCGCCCAGGTCTTCGCCGGGCGCACCGCCGCCGCCACCGCCACCGCCAAGCCCAAGGCCCCCGCGGGCCAGGTCACCAAGCTGGGCCCGAGCCGCCCGCGCGTCGAGGAGGTCGGTGAGCACGTGGCCCAGAAGTGGATCCTCACCCGCGGCCGCGACAACATCCGCGACCTGCTCCCGGGGCCGATCCTGCCCACGGTCATCGACACCGAGCTGCTCATCGAGGCGGAGAAGGAGCTGGGGCACTCCCTCCGTCCCTACCCCGAGGCACGCGTCTGGCTACGCGACGGATTCTGGGCCCGCGTCTACCGGGAGTTCGAGATCGGGGTCGGCGTCTCCTCCAAGTGACGCGCCCGCGAGGCACGCCTCAGCGGATCACCGCCCTCCCCGCGACGACCGCCACGACCATGTCCGATTCCCGCCAGCCGTACGGGGTGGGCTGCGAGTAGCGTCATCAGCATGTCCGTGAGAGAGCTCGACTTCGACGCCTGTTACCGCGCGGTGGCCGCGAGGGACGCCCGGTTCGACGGGCGCTTCTACACGGCGGTCACCTCCACCCGTATCTACTGCCGGCCGATCTGCCCGGCACGCACCCCTGCCAGCCGCAACGTGCGGTTCTACCACCACGCGGCCGCCGCCGAGGCCGCCGGGTTCCGGCCGTGCAAGCGGTGCCGGCCCGAGCTGAGCCCCGGCGATCCCGGCTGGGACCACCGGGGCGACCTGGTCGGCAGGGCGCTCCGGCTGATCGACGAGGGGGTGGCGGACGACGGCGGGATGGCCCGGCTGGCCGCGCGGTTGCACATCACCGGGCGGCACCTGCACCGGCTGTTCACCACGGAGATCGGCGTGGGGCCGCTGGCCGTGGCCAGGACCAAGCGCCTGCTGCTGGCCAAGCAACTGCTGACCGAGACCGGGCTGCCGATCGTCGACGTGGCGTTCGCGTCGGGTTTCGGCAGCGTCCGGCAGTTCAACGCGACCATGAAGGACACCTACGGGTTCACCCCGGGCGAGCTGCGGGCGACCACGCGACGCAGCACCGACGTCTCGGGCGACGCGCTGACCCTGCGGCTACACCGCAGGGAGCCGTACGACGCCACGGCCCTGATGCGGTTCCTGGCCGCGCGGGCGATCCCCGGTCTGGAGCACGCGGACGGCACCTCCTACCGCCGCGCCGTCCCTGGTGGCACGGTCACCCTGACCCCCGAGGTGGACCACGTCCGGCTGGACGTGAGCGTCGACGACACCAGCCACCTGGCCAGGATCGTCGCCCGCTGCCGCCGCCTCCTCGACCTCGACGCGGACCCCGAGGCCATCTCCGCCGCCCTTGGCGAGACCTCGCTGGAACCGCTCGTCGCCGCCCGTCCCGGGCTGCGGGTGCCCGGCGCCTGGGACGGCTTCGAGGTGGCCGTCCGCGCCGTGATCGGCCAGCAGATCTCCGTCGCGGGTGCCCGCACCATCCTCGGGCGCGTCACCGCCCGAGCCGGGCGCCCGCAGCCCGGGACGGGCCGCGACGAGGGGTTGACCCACCTGTTCCCGACCGCGGCCGAGCTCCACGAGGCCGATCTGGGCGGGCTGGGCCTGACCGGGCGGCGGGTGGCCACGCTGAAGGCGCTCGCCGCCCGGGTGGCGGACGGCGAGATCGACCTGGACGGGGCACAGCAGCCCGCCCAGGCGGTGGCCGGGCTGCTCGAGGTCCCCGGGATCGGGCCGTGGACCTCGGGTTACATCGCGTTGCGGGCGCTGCGCGACCCGGACGCCTGGCCTGGCGGAGACCTCGGCCTGCGGCGGGCCATGGCCTGCCTGGGCATCCCGGAAGACCACATCGAGCGGTGGCGTCCATGGCGGGCGTACGCCGCACTGCATCTTTGGAGTTCCGAATGATAGAAGCACAGGTACTCACCACCCCGACCGGTCCGCTGGCGCTGCTCGCCCGCGAGGGCGTCCTGGTCGCGGCGGGCTTCACCGACGCCCCGGACGAGATGTTCGCGCGGCTCTCCCCCGGCCTCCGGTCGGAGGGCCTGGTCCTGACCGCCGACCTGGGCCACCCGGCGCGTGCCGTACGCGACTACCTGGACGGCGACTTGAAGGCCCTCGACTCCGTGGCGCTGGAACAGCCGGGCACCCCCAAGCGGCAGCGGCTGCTCACCGCCCTGCGTGAGGTCCCGCCGGGCGTCACGATCAGCTACGCCGAGCTCGCCGAGCGGGCGGGCCTGCCGAGGACGGCGGCCAGGGCGGCCGGGGGCGCGTGCGCGCAGAACCTGATCGCGCCGTTCGTTCCCTGCCACCGCATCCTGCCGTCCACCGGCGGGTTCGGCGGCTACTACTACGGCACGCCGGTCAAGCGGTGGCTGCTCACCCACGAGAAGGCGATCACCGGCGAGTAGTGCGAGCGGGGTCCGGCCGGCCAGGCGCCGGCCGGGAGTCCTCGCCGGCCTCCCGGGGATCCGAGCCGGGGCCGTCTCCGGCGGCCTCCTGCCGTCGAACCAGGTGAACATCGGTGGTCACCGCACGTTGGCGTCGAGGTCGGCCCGGATGGTGCGGGTGACCGTCTCAGCCGGTCTTCCTGACGGTGCTCTGCACCTCGCCCACCGGGACGTCGCGGGTGACCCCGACCTCGACCGGGTCGTAGGCGAAGGGCACCACGTCGTCCTCGATCTCGATGGGCCAGACCGAGGTGACCGTCAGCACGTAGGCGTCACGCGGCTGGTCGACCGAGGCCCGCAGGTAGCGCACGCCGCAGGTGAACGCGGCGCCCTTCGCGTACGGCTTGCCTCCGGGGCCGCACTCCTCCTTGACCTCCGCCCGGTCGGCGGTGGTGCCCGCGTCGATCCGGATGTCCTCAAGGGTGGCGGTCACGGTGGCGCTCATCACCCCGGGCAGCGTCGCCGTCACGGACCTGGTGGTCTCGCCGATGCCGCTCAGCCAGACCCAGGTCGGCAGGTTGACGTAGCTCTTGGCGTCCGGGTTGAGCTCGATCTTCGGCTCGGGCACGGTCAGCGCGGCGCGGGCGATCTCGACGAGTTCGGCGATGGTGATCCCGGCGGGCGGCGTGGTGTTCGGGGGCGCGAACACGTAGGGCTCGCCCAGCGCGGCCACGCACGCCAGCCCGTTCGGATCGGCGGAGTTGTAGGCGCGCTGCCACCAGGTGCCCTCCTGGCCGATCCGGGCCTCGAACGGCTTCAGCGCCTCCTTCCGCCTCTCCCACTCCTGCCCGGGGAGGGCGTCGGGAAGGGCGTCTCGCTGCGAGTCCAGCATGTCGGCGGCGTTGCCCCGGGGCTCGTACCAGCAGGGGCGCTTGATCCGATATCCGTCGCTCTTCCCGCTGAGCCCGGTGCCCGTGACGACGATCCGGGAGTCCTTGAGGGTGACCCCGGCCCTGTTGCCGTGCTGGAAGCCCTCACCGGTCGCTCCCCCGGTGCCGGGAGGGTCGGACGGCACAGCGGGGGAGAACAGCAGCAACCCCGCGAGGATCACTTTTCCGATCATCGAACACCTCCGGTGTGGGGACCGGGTCCCGGCCGCGGGGAGAGAGTCATCTGAGGCAGCCCTTCGCGCGCTCGTCGGGGAGCTTCGCGTGGCGGAAGAGCCTGATACGCCAGCCCCCGTCGGCGGCCCGCCCCATCGCGGCGGACTGGAGGAAGGGCTTCCTGGTCCAGTCGGGCTGCCTGGCGACGGGCTTGCCGGTGGAGGAGTCGAGGAGGCGCATCTTCGACTCGTCGACGCAGACGTCCAGCTGCGCCCCCCGGTCGTCGCCCGAGCCGCTGACCGCGCTGACGTTCAGGGCGTACAGCCGGGCGGTCCCCCGCACCGACCTGCGCTCGTCGAGAAACGCCCCCACCCAGGAGGACGCGTCGTCGACCGCGTCGTACTCGACCACGTCGAGGTAGCCGGTGTCACGGCCCTTGCTCACGACCGCCCTGAAGGCTCCGGCGAAGTAGTCGCGGAGAACCTCGATCATCGCGGTCGTGTCGGCGTCGGGCGCGGCGGGCCACTCGACCACCACCCGCACTCCCGGCGCGACCCCGACCGTCTCCTCTCGCGGCGCGGCCGACCGCGCCGAGTCCTGCGGGGAGGGCCGCGCGGGACCTCGCGAGGAGGTCTCGACGGGAGAGGTGTCCGAAAGATCGACGGGAGTGAACGGCTGAGCCTCCGACGGGGTACAGGCCGTCGACAGGAGCATGACCAGCGCGATCACCACACGCACACCGATCACGCTAGGAGCGTCCGCCCGCCGGAACCACCGATATGCACGATTCGGCATGGCTCCCCTGCCGCCCTCGCCCCGCATCCGGCGGCCCACCGCGCCGCCGCTCCCGTGGTGGGTCTCCGGCAGGGCATCCGCCGCGCCGCGACCCCGCGTGACCCCCGGCGCGCGGACCGGGCCCACCGGGCCCGTCATGCCGTCGGGGCCGAGCGCATCCGCCACGAGGGCAGCAGCTCGTCGATGAGGGCCTCGGTCTCCGGTGCCATCCCGCCGCCGTAGGGGTGGGAGGCGGCCCGCCGGTGCAGGGCGTCGGCCACGGCACGCAGGCGGACGGGGTCGTCGGTGAGATGCGTGGCCCGCAGCAGGTCGCGCCAGAGCCCCTCGTCGTCGGCGGCCAGCAGCAGCCCGGCCCGCACCGCCGCCACCGCCTGGTCGGTCTCACCGCGGGCCAGCCGTACCTCGCAGAGCCGGTGCGCGGCGTCCGCGACCCCCGCGGTCACGTTGTACTCCAGGTCGTCGGCTGCCAGCCAGGCGTAGCGGCCACGCGGGCGGCCGTTCAGCAGCGGACCCCGTACCAGGCCCAGTGCCCGATCGAGGAGCTCGGGACGCCCGCCGGGGTTGGCGTGCGACTGCCGGACGAGGTCGCGGAAGAGCATCCAGTCGGTGCGCACCTCCGGGCCGAGCCGCAGGCGCCCCGAGGTGTCGGCGTAGAGGTTGGGCCGCCCCTGGCTGTCGGTGCCCAGCCACGCGACGACCCTGGCGATCGTGGCGTCCCTGACGACCGCCTGCACGCCACGTGGCCAGAGGATGCCGCCGAGCACGACGGGGTGGACGCCGCCGGGGTGCGTCGCCAGGTAGACGACGAGCTCGACCGCGATCACGGCTCGCCCCTCCTCCATCGGCGAGGGACCGACGACCTCGGCGGGGCCGAGGATCCGCACCTCGACCGAGGGTGTCTGGGTGACCGGTTCCGGCTCATCGGCCAGCGGCTCGCCCTCCAGCCGTTCGGTCGCCAGGAACAGATCGATCAGTGCCCGGTACTGCCGCCGTGGCAGCAGCTGCGCGGCCACGTCGAACCCGAGCGCGTCCACCCTGGCGCGGCCCTCCTCGGTGATCGTCCAGTTCCAGGTGGCGTGCGGCACGTCACCCGCGATGACGTACCCGGCGGCGGTCCTGACGCCCTTCCTGGCGAGCAGCGCCAGGCGGCGGCCTTCCTCCTCGGTGGGGGCGATCGCGGACAGCAGGTAGTGCGGGGTGCAGGCCGGGTCGGCGGCGCGTCCGTGGATCCTGCCGGTGAGCACCTCGCCTCGGTTACCGCCGTCTTTGCCCGACGCCTCCAGTTCGGGCAGGATCTCCGCCAGGCTGCCCACGTACCTGATCCGCTCGGAGGCGATCACGGTCAGCTCCTCGCCGAAGCCGACCAGCGTGACGCGCATCCGGTCCGACCAGCGGTTGGTCGCCAGCTCCACGGCGAGCGCCGCCAGAGCGGCGGTGGCCTGCGCGCCCCCGATGCTGATCGGACCGTGGGCGGCCTCCAGGTCGACGAGCACCCGGCCCTCACCGCTGGAACCGAGCGAGACCAGCCCCGGGTACGGCGCGGGCGCGTCGGCGAGTGCCTGCTCGTCGAGCATCCGGCCCTCGTGCGCGGGAAGCCGCCAGACCTGGCCTCCGTCGTGGGCACTCCAGGGCGCGGGCGCGTCGGGGTCCGGCGGATGGATCCACAGGTCGAGGGTCTGCGGTGACAGGTGGGCCGCGTAGACCGTGGGCGGGACGCGGTTCTGGGCGGCGAGGGACCTGCCCAGCAGCCGGAGCCCGACGTCGAGCATCCGGCTGCCCGGGGCGTCCGCGCCGAGCCTGAGCGCCAGCTCGGCCTGGGCGGCGTCGTCCCTCGGCCGGGTGATCCGGCGCCCGAACGCCCGGTGCCAGAGCTGCCGCCTGCGCCTGCGGCCGAGCGCCACCAGCAGCCCGGCCGCGGCCAGCGAGGCCCCGGCCAGGTAGTCGAGCATCTCCAGCCCGGTGTGCTGCCCGTTCTCCGCGGGCCCCGCCACCGCCGCTCCCGGGTCCGCCGCGCCGGGATCCTGCCGCCCGGGCGCGGTGGTGGCGGGCGCGCCGGTGGCCGCCGTGTCCGGACCGCGCTCGGCGGTCGCCTTGGGGACGGGCACCTGGCGCGGGTCGTGCGAGGCACCGCGCTCGGCGGCGGTGTCGGGACGGTGCCCGGCCGCATCGTGGCGCCCGTTCTGTCCCCGGCCGGTCTCCCGTGCCTGGCCCGCGCCCTCGCCGGGAGTGGAGATCTCGGGTGCGGGCTCCGCCGGGAGGTCCGCACCGCCCGGGGTGAAGGTCTGGGTACGGCCGTCCAGCTCGGCGGGCTTGCCGGGATGCTCCTTGAGGGTGTCGTCGCGCGGCTGGGACGCCGGGACGATGTGCACGTTGCGCGCGTCGTCCGGCATGTCCAGCACCCAGCCCGGCCTGATCAGGTCGGCCATCCGCAGGCGACTGCCGTCCGGCTGCTCCCTGTGCTGGTTGAGCCGGTAGATCTCCGGATACCGCCGCCCGTCACCGAGGCACTTCTCCGCGATCTCCCACAGGCTCTCGTGGTGGCGGCCGTGCGGCGGCTGCACCACGTAGACCTTCTTGGCCTTCTGCACCGGCGCCAGCTCCACCCGCTCGGCGCCGGCCGGGGCCGACGCCGCCGACAGCCCGGTCGAGACGATGGCGGAGGTCGCGGGCGGCAGGCTGGTCAGCTTCGCGATCGGCAGGGCCACCGCCGAGACGGTGAACAGCAGCATGGCCGCCGAGACCAGCCGGTTGGCGAACATCTGGGTGCCCCCGGAGAACGGCACCCGGGCCGGCATCCCGACCCGGCGCACTCCGGCGTAGATCTCGACCAGTACGCAGACCACCATCTGCAGCCAGGCGAGCCAGACCAGCAGCACGAGGATCGCGACGATCGTGCTCGTGCCCACCTGGCTGGTCAGCAGGTCGAGGTCGCGCAGCTCCGGCGGGAGCGGCGGCCCGGCCAGCCGGAACAGGGCGTAAGGGACCCCCGCGATGAGCGCGACCAGGACGGCCAGCGCGCCGAGGCCCGCCAGCAGGTCTCCCGGTGTGCGCCTGTCCTTGATACGCACGGGCTGTCGCGTGGGCATTCGTCTCCCTCCCCGTCCAGATTCGTCGTCGGTCAACCGGTGGGCCAGCGATTCACGGCAATTGGTCTGCCCCGATATCCGGCCCCGCCGCGGCCAGGGCCTCCATGTCCGAGCCGGGGAAACCGAACGCGGCCAGGAAGAACGCCTTCCAGGTGACGGAGACGTTCACGGTGACCTCGGCCTGGGCGCCGCCGAGCGCGCACTGGGTGAGCTGGACGTCGCCGGCGCCGTGCGCCGAGACGATCTCCTCGGCCTTCGCGCAGACCTCCCCCTCTCCCAGCAGCCGGGCCTGGCCGGTGGCGCGCAGGTGCTCGACGTCGATCTGGTCCGCGGCGGCCCTGGCGGCCTGCTCGGCGATGTCGGCGGCCCGCAGCCGGGCGTTGATGGCGGCCCCGCCGTCCACGAGCAGCCCGGCCAGCAGGAACACCACCACCGAGAAGATCACCGTGAAGATCGACATCGACCCTCGCTCGCCGTGGCGTCCTCTCCCGGCGCCCGAACCCGCCGGACGCCCGGACGTCCGGCATGCCACGGGCAGGGGTGCGAGGCGACACGGAGCGGGCGACTGCCCGGACGTCCGGCACACCGTCGTTGGACGGGGGAGGCCCCGGTGCCGCGAGGGTGGGTTCACGAGATTCACCCGACTCTCCGAAACTGCTCCAGCGGGACCACCGAGTCGCCCTTCATCTCCTTGGCAGCGCCGAAGCCGAGGAACTCCAGATCCAGGGAGCAGGTCACCTGGGCGTGGACCCGGCCGCCCTCCTTCCATTCGGTACCGGCCAGGCTGACCTCGGGCTCGCACTCGCCCGACAGCGCGGCGCGGGCCACCTCGGCCGCGGCGTCCTCGGCGTCGGCCAGCGTGCGCTCGACGGAGGCGGCCCTGGCGGCGTCCCTGGCGGCGCCGTTGACCTCGCCCTGGGCCTCCACCACCCTTCCCGCGCCGACCAGGAACAGCAGGAAGAGCAGGAAGACCGGGGCCAGCAGCACCGTCTCGGCGCTGAGCGACCCTCGATCGTCCCCGGCCACGGGAATCAGCCGGCTCACTCGCATCCTTCACTTCCGTCGTCGGGCCGGAAACACTCGATGGGACCGCCGAAGCGCGCGGTGACCGTGAACGTGGTGGAGGGCAGCAGCGGGACGACCTGGACCGCCGAGGCGGTCACCTCGACACCCCGCTGGTCGCCCTCCGCCCAGACGGTGACCGTGGCGCCCTCCAGGAGCTTCGGGCCGACGGTCCGGATCACCTCCTGGGCGCGGGACTCGGCGTCCTGCTGCCAGGACTCGGTGTCGACCCGGGCCAGCCGCGCCCCCTCCCTGGCCGCGGCGTCGGCGATCTGGCGCCCGTGGAACCAGAGGGCGGACTGCACGATGAGCAGGATGACGACCAGCACCACCGGCATGATGATCGCCAACTCGATCACGGTGGCGCCGCGTTCACCACTCCGGCTGCCGTCCCGGCCGGGCTTGGCCCCCCCGTTCCCGGAGCGGCCCCGCTCACGGTCACGGGTCTCCAAGGTCGCCGCCCCCGCCCCCGCCGCCCCCGCCGCCGAACTGACTGGAGATCTCCGCCTGCTTCCCCTCGACGAGGGTCTTGATGAGCGTGGCGAGGCCGAGCGCCACCCCGGCGATGATGGCCGTGATGATGACCCATTCGACGGCGGAGGCCCCCCGGGTGGGGGCGTTGCGCGCCCTGGTGATCCGGACGCTCAGAACGGCGGTCGCGTAAGTGATCCACGGATGGCTCAGCATGGTCAGGACCCCAACATCTTCATAGCGGCCGGAAAACTTAGAAAGATCACGAAACCCGCGCAGAGCAGGAGCTGGGCGACGAGCATCGACTGGGAGCGCTCGCCCGCCTGCCCCTCGATCTCGGCCAGCTCGCGGCGGCGCATGGTCGCGGCACGGGCGGTGAGGGACGAGCGGACCTTGGCGCCGTCGTCGGCGACCAGGCCGAGCGCCGCGGACAGGTCGCGCAGCTCGTCGACGTTGATCTCGTCACCGAGCTGGCCGAGGGCCTGCCAGGGGGTGATGCCGACGATCCTGGCGTTGCCGAGCGCCTCGCGGATACGGGACATCGCCCAGTTGGCGCCTTCCTCGTCAGGGCCGGGACTGCCCACCGAGACCGCCATCATCAGCGCCTCGGGCACCCCGCGCCCGCCCGCCAGGTTCATCGCGACGAGGTCCAGGAAGGAGCCGACGACGTGCCGGAAGTCGCGGCGCATCCGCGCGGCGTCCCGCTTGACCTGCAGGTCCGGCAGGACGAAGAAGACCCCGGCGACCACGAGTGCCGCCCAGAGCGGGACGGTGAGGGAGACGCCCCAGTCCATCAGCACCAGCCAGCCGACCAGCAGCGGGAAGGCCAGCAGCCCGGAGACCGCCAGCAGCACCTTGGTGGCCAGGAAGCCCTCGAACGACCTGCCGAGCAGCGCCAGGTCGGCCCTGGCGGAGCGCGCCTCCCAGCCCCTGGCCGCGTAGAAGCGGGCCATCCGCTCCCCCAGGCCGCGCCGGAAGACGCTGACCTCCTCGTCGGGCAGGATGAGCCGGGCGCGAGGCGCGTCGGTGCCCTCGCGGGCCGCGTCGAGCGCCAGCAGCCGCGTCACCAGCCCTGGGCGGGCCGGGAACAGCGCCCGGAACAGCAGGAACAGGCCCATCCCGAGCACGGAGCCCGCCAGCAGCGCCTCAGTCATCGGACACCTCACCCCCGGAGGGCAGGCCCAGCAGGCGGGCGGGTTTGTCGAAGCGGGCCAGGCGGCGCATCCAGGCGAACCCCGCGCCGAACAGCCCGGCGACCACCACGAGCACGGCCTGGCCGAGCGCGTTGTCGTACTCCTCGACGTAGGAGGGGTTGAACACCACGAGCATGACGGCGAAGGCGATGGCCGTGCCGACCACGATCTGCACGCTCCGCCGGGTGGAGCGGCGCTCGGCCTCGACCCGGCGGCGCATGTCGAGCTCCTCGCGGGCGGAGACGGCCAGCGCGCCGAGCACGTCACGCAGGCCGGGGCCGCGCAGCTTGGAGTTGAGGATGAGGGCGGCCACGACCAGGTCGGCGGAGGGGTCGTCGAGCTCGTCGGCGAAGCGCCTGAGCGCGTCGGGCAGCGCCATCCTGGTGTGCAGGCGGTCGACCATCGACCGCAGGTGCGGGCGGAGCGTGGGGGCCGCCGCCCGGATCGAGGACGGGATCGCCTGCTCCAGCCCGGCCGCCCCGGCGATGGTGTCGCGGAGCGACTCGGTCCAGGCGGCCAGGGCCTCCAGCCTGCGCATCGCGGTCCGCTCCTCGGCGGCTCCGCCGGACAGGCCCCGCCAGGCCAGGGCGAGGAGCACGGCTCCGACCGCCATGACCGGCCACCCGGTCACCACGAGCACGACCACCCCGACGATGACCCCCACCGCGGTACGGGTGGACAGCGCGCGGACGAACTCGCGCCTGCCCGCCTGCCTGCCGGGGGACGACGGACGGGGGCGCACCCCGTACAGCGCGACGACGAGCAGGAACAGCCCCGCGCCGATCGCGATGCCGGCCAGCAGCACCAGCGGGTCGAACAGGCCCGGAGGCAGGGAGGTCATGTCCAGCCTCCCGGGTCGTAGCCGAAGTGGGCGAGCTCCTCCAGGCACGACAGCGGCGCGTGTGGCGCGACCCGGCCGTCGGGCGTCATGGCGAACACCTCCGAGGAGAGCACCCTGCCGTCCACTCCGGCCACCTCGCGCACGCTCGACACGAAGCGCCGCAGCCTGCCTCCCACCGCGTAGTCGTTGCGCTTCTCGATGAACACCACGAAGTCGATCGCGCCCGCGATGAGCATGTGGGTGGCCTCGATCGGCAGGCGCTCCGTGGCCTGGAGCGCGTAGGTCGCGATGCGGTTGAAGACCTCCATCGAGGAGTTGGCGTGAATCGTCGACAGCGAGCCGTCGTTGCCCTGGGTCATCGCGTTGAGCATGGTGACGATCTCGTCGCCGAGGACCTCTCCGACGATCACCCTGGACGGGTTCATGCGCAGGGAGCGGCGGACCAGTTCCGCCATGGTGATCTCGCCCTGGCCCTCGGAATTGGGCAGCCGCTGCTCGAAGGCGACCACGTTGGGATGGAGTTCCGGGAATTGGTCGAGGCCGAGTTCGAGGGCGCGCTCGACGGTGATGAGCCGCTCGGAGGGCGGAATCTCATTGGCCAGGGCGCGCAGCAGTGTCGTTTTCCCGGCGTTGGTCGAACCGGAAATCATGATGTTCTTCCTGGCCGCCACCGCCGCCGCCAGAAACCGCCCCAGCTCCGGGGTCAGGCTGCCGTTTCCCACCAGGTCGCTGAGGAAGACCTTGCCCAGCCGGGAGCGGCGGATGGAGATGGACGGGCGGACCGTCACGTCCATCACGGCCGAGAGCCGGGAGCCGTCGGGAAGGCGCAGGTCGAGCTGGGGGTTGGCGGTGTCGAACGGCCTGCTGGACAGGCCGCTGTAGGCGGCGAGGATCTGGACCAGCTCGACCAGTTCCTCGTCGGACTCGGCCACGGGCTCACGCATGATCTCCTGGCCGTCGGCGTAGCCGACGAACACCCGATCGCAGCCGTTGATGTCGATGTTCTCGACCTCGGGGTCGTCCAGCAGGGGTTGGAGGCGGCCGACGCCGAACAGGGCCGCGTGGATCCCCGCGGCCAGCGCCTCCTCCTCCTCGGCGGTGGGCGGGGTCCTGCCGACACCGATCTCGCCGCGGGCGAACTCCTCCAGGATCTGGGCGATCAGCGCGCGGGCGAACTGGCGTTCGTCCTCACCGGTCATCGGCTGCAGGCCACTGGCCTGGTCCAGGCGGCGCTGGTGGGCCAGCCTGTCTCCGACGTCCTGCCGGAAGCGCTTCACCAGCGTGTGGTCGATGGTCACGGCCTGGCTCCGCTCGACGGCTCGACGGGCACGCCCATGACCGGCTCGGGAGCGCTGACCTGTGCGGCGAGGCGGCCGCCCAGCTCCCGGGCGGTGCGGATCAGCAGGGAGCGGTCCAGGCGCCCGCCCCACTGGCCGCGCAGCAGCTCCGCGCCCTTGGGGTCGTGCGCGAGCCCGCTCACGAAGGCGAGGTTCCTGCCGGTGCCCACGACGATCCGGCGGACCTCCTCGATCGTCGTGCGGTACTGCCGGGGATCGGCGATCACGACCACGCCCACCTGCGGCTCGCGAGGCATGATCTGCAGGCGTTCCCGCAGGTGGGCGACGTGGTCCAGGCTCGCCCTGGTGAACAGCACCACCAGCGAGGCCTCCGCGGTCAGCTCGGCCAGCTGGGGGTGACCGCCGAGGCGTCCGCAGTCGGCCAGCACGTCGGCGCCGGGCATCGTGGCCAGTGCCCGGCCGAGCGGACCCCAGAGCCAGGTCAGCCCGGCCGCCTGTTCGCCGTGGGTCAGCCCCGCCAGTACGTCCAGACCACCGATGATCTTCTGGGTGTGCTCGTGGATCTGTTCCGGGTGCAGGCCGCGCCGGGCCGTGGCCCCCAGGGTGAGCAGGCCCCTGGCCGGGTTGAGCACGCCGCCGTCGGCCGCGGGCAGGCGGTAGGCGAGATCTCCGCCCGCCGGGTCGCACTCGGCGAGCAGCACCGGGCGCGGCCAGATCGCGCCGAGCGCGGTGGCCGCCGTGGTCACTCCGGGCGCGCCCTTGTCCGCGGCCAGCACGATGAGCGCCACGTCAGCGTGCTCCCGGCAACTCGGCGAGCGCGATCTCACCGGTGGAGGCGTACGCGACGACCTCCGGTGAGATGGAACTGTCCACGATGATGGTGACCAGGCCGTTCGCACCGCTCCTGCCGGGCGTGCCGACCTGGTGGACCAGGGCGCTCTGCGCCAGCACCCGCCGCTCCTGGCCGGCGCCGCCGCCCCTGCTCGGCACGTAGACGACCTGGACCCGGTCTCCGCGCTCCAGGGTGCCCGGTGACTGGCCGGGTTTGAGGGCGAGACCGACCTGGGCCTTGCCGGGGCCCAGCTCCCTGCTGGCGGAGACCACCATCTCGCGGGTCAGGAGCGTTCCGGGGATGAGGGTGACGCGGGCGAAGTTCTCCGCGACGCGGGCGCGCTGGGACCAGGCCACGTAGCCGATGCCGGTGTCGGCGATCTGGACCTCCTTGAGCATCGCCTCGGTGAACTGCTGGCCGGCGCCGATCTGCTGGGAGACGGCGATCGCCGAGACGCGGTCGCCGCTGCGCAGGACGAGCAGGGTGGTGGCGAGGGCGCCGCCCAGGATGAGGAGGACGGCGAGGGCGGCGAGGGCTGGTTTGCGCTCGCGTGGGGGCACGGGAAGCTTGCGCGACGCCGGCCCGGACAGGGTGCCCGCCGACGACTGGCGCTCGGCGTTCACCGGGACACGGCCCGTTGGCTTCTCACTGGTCCTCATGGGTAGGGGGACTCCCAGAGTGATCATAAATATGGGGACTACTGGTCGAATTTACGCCATTATGCGCACCATACCGACGGGCTGCCGGACAAAAACCAGAACCCATGCTCGTTTGATAGGAACACGTCTGTCAACGCCGCTTCAGAAGAAAGTGGCGGTTTCGCTAGATGACGGGACACTTATCTGGGTGATAAGGACGGTAATTAACTCCTGCACCAATCGTCCCAGCATTTACCTCCATCATTACGGCGCCCCACCTCCTCCTTCACTCCATCGCTCACGGGATGTGCGCCCTCCTTAACCCTGAACCTGTTCAAAATGTGGCACCCTGGAAAGATGGCCACATCATCCGGGCGTGACGCCTCGGGCGGGGGACGGGTCAGGCTCCTTTTCCGCTCGGCGGCCGGGCGAATGCGCCGTCGCGGGGTCGAACGCCTCACCGCCGCCCCCGCGACGGAGCGAATGATCGAGAGGCTGCACCGCGCGGCCGTCGGGCTGGCCGAGGTGACCTCCGAGGTCAGCGCGTACGCCGGGCTGCTCGAGGAGAAGACGGGCGAGCTTCGGGACCGGACCGCGGCCCGCCGTTCCGCCGGTTCTCCGAACAGGTTTTCCACAGCTCCATACCGCGGGCAGGCCGGTCCCCAGGAGGTGATAAATCACCAAATATCCCCATAAAGCGGTATAAACAGCTGCCGCCTACGGAGAGTTATCCACAGGCTGGGATGTTTTCCACATACCGGGTCGCGCGCCATGAGATTGCCGCGAACACCCTCTCGGACCCCGTTTCCACTCTGTACGGTGGATCCGGGGCCTGACCCGAGGAGAGCGTCGATGCGGATCATGCTCACCGTGCTCAGCGAGCACGCCGACCGCGATGTCGTGGTCGAGGGCGACGAGACGACCACGGTGGCACGGCTCGCGGAGTCACTCGCGGGCCAGGGCGGCGAACATCCGAGCAACGTGGTGCGGCTGACACGCAGCAAGGCCCCGTACGGGCTGGGCCGCGACTCGGCCGGGGCCGAGCCCCCGGCGCTCTGGCTGGACGGCCGCCCCCTCGACCCCGCCGCCCCCGCGCTCGGCCTGCTCCGCGACGGCGACCTGGTCACCCTCGACCGCTCGCTCGCCATGGCCACCCTCGCCGAGGAGCCCGGCGGGATCGTGGAGATCCGGGTGGTCGGCGGGCCCGCCGCCGGGTCGGTGCACCGCCTCAGCCTGGGCGTGCACACCATCGGCTCCGACCCCGCCTGCTCGGTGGCCGTGTCCGACCCCCGGCTGCCCGCGCTGGCCGCCGTGGTGCGGCTCACCCCGGACGCCATCACCGTGGAGCCGGGGGAACCGGGGGACAGGGCCGGTGCCCTGCTCGACCGCGAGCGGCTGGCAGGTCCGCTGCCCTGGCCCGAGCACGCCCTGCTGAGCTGCGGCGGCAGCGTGCTGACCCTCAAGGCGGTGGAGCCGCCCGACGCGCACCTGGACGCGCAGCCGGACGGCGGCCTGGCCTACAACCGGCCGCCCAGGTTCCGCCCGCCGGGCGGCGCGCGGCGTTTCGAGGTCCCGGCCGAGCCCAGGCGGGCCGAGACCATGCGGCTGCAACTGCTGACCGCGTTCCTGCCCGCGGCGCTGGGGTTCGGCATGGCCTGGGCGCTCCAGACGTGGTACTTCCTGCTGTTCGCGCTCATGACACCGCTGATCATGATCGGCCAGTGGTGGAGCGACCGGCGGCACGGCCGCAAGCAGTACCGCCGGCAGCTCAAGGAGTACCGGGAGCGGCTGAAGGTCTTCGAGGCGGCCGTGGAGCGCGCCCGTGCCGACGACGAGACCGCCCGCCGCGCCGCCGCGCCCGACCCCGCCGAGGTGCTGCTCACCGTGACGGGCCCCCGGCGGCGGCTCTGGGAGCGGCGCGACCACGACCCCGACGCGCTGCGGCTCCGGGTCGGCCTCGCCGACCTCCCCGCCGACCTGGAGTTCACCCCCGAGCGCTCCGCGCCGGCCGACGCCCCGATGCCCGCCCCGCCCACCTGCCAGGCGGTACCGGTGGCACTTGCCATGCGCCGCCTGGGCGTCGCCGGTCTGACCGGGCCCAGGGAGACGACGGCCGGGCTGGCGCGCTGGCTGGTCGGCCAGGCCGCCGCCCTGCACAGCCCGCGCGACCTGGCGATCGTCGTGCTCTCCGCGCACGGTGACGGCGAGGAGCACTGGAGCTGGGTACGGTGGCTGCCGCACTGCGCCCCGCGCGGCGGCGAGGACTGCGTGGTCCTGGTCGGCGCCGACCCCGAGGCCGCGGCCCGCAGGGTGAGCGAGCTGGCCGCGCTGATCGACGAGCGCCTCGGCGACGACGCCGCCGCGGGGCCCGCGGCCAGGCTCGGCCGCGTACCGGCCGGCTGGGGCGATCTGGGGGGTGGCGGGTCCGAGCAGCCGTACGCCGCCCCCGTCTACGACGAGCGCCCCTACGACGTGCTGGTGGTGCTCGACGGCGCGCAGGTGCTGCGCGCGCTGCCGGGCATGCCCCAGGTGCTGCGCCAGGGACCCCGCGCGGGCGTCTACACCCTGGCGGTGGACGGCGACCAGCGGCTGCTGCCCGAGGAGTGCGCCACCGTCGCCGCCATGCAGGCCGACGGCACCGTGCGGCTGCGCGGCGGCGGTCTGGACGACCTCGGCGAGATCCTGGCCGACCAGGTGACGGCCGCCTGGTGTGACCGGCTGGCCCGCTCGCTGGCGCCGATCCGCGACGTCAGCCGCGACGACGCCGGCCTCGCCCTGCCGGGCTCCGCGCGGCTGCTCGACCTGCTGGAGCTGCCCTCCGTCTCCGGTGCGGCCCTGGCCGAGCGCTGGGGCCGGGCGACCGAGGCCGTGGTGGGGGTGGGCCCCGAGGGACCTTTCTCGGTCGACCTGCGCAGGGACGGACCGCACGCGCTCATCGCGGGCACCACCGGCGCGGGCAAGTCGGAGCTGCTGCAGACCCTGATCTGCTCGCTGGCGGTGGCCAACAGGCCGGACGAGATGACGTTCGTGCTGATCGACTACAAGGGCGGCGCCGCGTTCAAGGAGTGCGTGCGGCTGCCGCACACGGTGGGCATGGTCAGCGACCTCGACGGCCACCTGACCCAGCGGGCCCTGGCCTCACTGGCCGCCGAGATCCGCCGCCGTGAGCGCCTGCTGCTGGCCGTGGGAGCGAAGGACATCGAGGACTACCACGAGCTGCGCGACGCCCGCACCGCCCGCGCCTCCCGCGACCTGCTCGTCGCCGGGGGCGGCGCGCCGGTCAGGCCGCTGCGCGGGCGCGCCGAGCCTCCGGCCCCGCTGCCCCGGCTGGTGCTGGTCATCGACGAGTTCGCGGCCATGGTCAGCGAGCTGCCCGACTTCATGACCGGACTGGTCGACATCGCCAGGCGGGGGCGCTCGCTCGGCATCCACCTCATCCTCGCCACCCAGCGCCCCGGCGGGGTGGTGACCGCCGACATCCAGGCCAACACGTCCCTGCGGATCGCGCTGCGGGTCACCGAGGCCACCGAGTCCACCGACGTCATCGACCGCCCGGACGCCTCGTACATCCCCAAGTCCGCTCCCGGCCGGTGTTATGTGAAGTCGGGCGCGGGCGCGGCGACGGCGGTGCAGACCGCGCGGATCGGCGGACGGAGCCCCGGCGTCTCGGGCGGCGAGGCCAGGGTGCGGGTGACGGAGGTCGGCTGGCAGGCTCTGGGACGCCCCAGGCCGGCGCGCGCGGGAGTCGAGGGAGGCCACGTCACCGACCTGTCCGTACTCACCGACGCCCTCGTCGAGGCGGCCCGCGTCGCCGGAGTCGCGGAGCAGCCGAGCCCCTGGCTCGAACCGCTCCCCGAGCTCATGGTCGTCCCCGGCCTCTCCACACCGTCCACCGGTCTGCCCTACCGGGCGGGGGCCGAGGAGGTGCCGCCGCTGGCCTTCGGGGTCACCGACATGCCCTGGGCGCAGGACCGGCGGGCACTGGCGCTCGACCTCGCGGGAGGAGGGCACCTGCTCGTCGCGGGCGCCTCGCGGAGCGGGCGGTCCACTGCGCTGCGCACGCTCGCGGGGGCGATCGCCGGCCAGACCTCCCCCGACGACGTGCACGTGCACGCGATCGACTGCGGCTCGGGGGCGCTGCTGCCCCTGATGGCGATGCCGCACTGCGGTGCCGTGGTGACGCGCGACCAGCTCGACCGGGTGGATCGGCTGCTGGCCCGGCTCCGCGCGGAGGTGGGGCGGCGCCAGCAACTCCTCGCCGAGGCCGGGTACGCCTCACTGGCCGAGCTGCGCGCCGGCACGGACGGCCCCCGGCTGCCGTGGCTGGTCCTGATGCTCGACCGGTGGGAGGGATTCGTCGCCGCGTTCGAGGGCTACGACTACGGGCGGCTGATCGATTCGCTGATGCAGCTGCTGCGGGAGGGACCCGCGGTCGGGCTGCGGGCCGTGGTGACCGGTGACAGGTCCGTGCTGCTCGGGCAGATCTCCACGGTCTTCGACGACCGGCTGATCCTGCGGCTGGCCGACCCGTCCGACTACGGCCTGGCCGGGCTGCCGGTCAAGGACCTGCCCACGACCCTCGCGCCGGGCCGCGCGCTGTCCGTCGGCGAGTACGGCACGACCGAGAGCCAGATCGCGCTGCTCTGCGACGACCCCTCGGGACCGGCGCAGGTCGCCGCGCTCCAGGCGCTGGCCCGGTCGGCACCGGAGATCACCGCCGACCCGCCGATGCGGGTGGACGCGCTGCCGATGCGCGTCACCGCGGCGCAGGTCCTGGATCTGGTGCCCTCCTTCCGGCCGCCGTCGCCGTTGTGGGCGCTGTTCGGTGCCGGGGGCGACTCGCTGGCCCCGCTCGGCGTCGACCTGCTCGCCCACGGCCCCGGCGCGGTCGTCGCGGGGCCGCCCAGGTCCGGCAGGTCCACGGCACTGCTGACCGCCACCCACTCCCTGCTCTCCCAGGGCACCCCCACGGTCCTGGTGACTCCCCGGCGCAGCCCGCTGTGCACGCTGGTGGACACCCCGGGCGTGCTGGCCGTGCTGGACGCGAACGGTGACCTGCACGAGGCCGTCGCGGGGCAGGACCGCTACGTCGTGATCGTCGACGACGCCGAGCTGATCTCCCCGGACTCCCCCCTGGGCACCGCGCTCGAACAGGTGCTCCGGAGCGGCAGGGACGGCGAGCACGGCATGATCATCGGCGGTACCACGGGCGACCTGACCACCGCCTACCGAGGTTTCGCGGCCGAGACCCGCAAGGGGCGCACCGGCCTGCTGCTCTCGGTCCAGAGCCCCGCCGACGGCGACCTGTTCACGGTCCGGCTGCCCCGCGGCGCGGTCGGCGGCCCCCCGGGACGCGGCCTGCTGGTGACCCTGGGCTCGGTGACCCCCGTTCAGGCGGCCATCACCTGAAAATGCCCCGGTCTTTCCAGAACCGGGGCATTTCGGCGGGCCGTTTCCTATCGCGTGGCGGACTCGATATTGCCGCGGTAGGTGTTGATCACCCGAGAAGCCTCGCCGAGCTCCTCGGACATGCGCTGGAAAGCGGCGCGGTAGTTCTGCCAGGCCTCGCTGAAACGCTGGGCGCCGGGCCCCGTCCAGGCCGTTCCGACCTTCGCCGCCTCCCTGTCAAGGGCGGCCACGGTGGCTCTGACCTGGTCGGCCTGCTGGGTGAACTGGGTGGCCATCTGCTGCATTTCCGCGGGGTTGCCGCCGAGCAAGTTCTGGCTCATGCCAGTCTCCTTCGGATCGGTGTCGGGGGTTGGTCACCAAACGAAATCACGATAGGCGTACGGATCACAGGGGTATCCGGGATATACCGAGCGGCTATGGACGTTCCCTTCCCCACTGAGAGGCTAACGTTCTTCATTGTCTTGATTTTTAGTGATTCAAGGAGATATGGGCAGTGCGTGAGATTGTGGTGACGGGCGGAGGCACCGGGATCGGCTACGCCATCGCGACGGCGTTCGCCGCGCAGGGCGACCGGGTGACCGTCACCGGGCGGCGCGAGCAGGTGCTCAAGGAGGCGGCCGACCGGCTGGGCGTCTCGTATGTGGCGTTCAACGCGGCCAACCCGGTGGCGGTGGGCGAGGCGCTGGAACGGCTGCCGGCGCGGGTGGACGTGCTGGTCAACAACGCGGGCGGGAACACCAACCTGGACCGCGTGCCGTCCGGCGACGACCTGATGGACGTGGCGGAGGGCTGGTGGGCCAACCTCAACGCCAACCTGATGTCGGCCGTACTGGTCACCAGCGCGCTCATCCCGCGCCTCGCCGAGGGCGGCCGGATCATCACGATCGGTTCCATCGCGGCCAGGGGCACCGGCTCCGGGTCCTACGGCGCGGCCAAGGCGGCCGTGGAGGCGTGGACCGCCGACCTGGCCGCCGAGCTGGGGCCGCGGGGCGTCACCGCCAACGTGGTCTCCCCCGGTCTGATCGTGGACACCGAGTTCTTCCGGGGCCGTCTCACCGAAGAGGGGGTGCGCCGCAGGGTCGAGGGCACCAGAAACGGCAGGGCCGGGACCCCGGACGACGTCGCCGAGACCGTGAGGTTCGTCGCCTCCGCCGAGGCACGCCACGTGACCGGGCAGGTTCTGCACGTCAACGGCGGCGCGTACCTGGGCAGGTAGGACCCCCCTCGGTTTCGCCATCAAGCGCCGCTTACACTCCGTTGGAGGCCCGCCAGCCCCCTGTTCGCACGCCTGAAGGGAACGACGTCGGTGCATAAGGTCTTGATCGCCAACCGTGGTGAGATCGCGGTGCGAATCGCCCGCGCGTGCAAGGACGCCGGGTTGGCCAGCGTCGCCGTCTACTCCGACCAGGACCTGGACGCACTCCATGTCCGGGTCGCGGACGAGGCGCACGCCCTTGGTGGCCAGACGCCCGCGGAAACCTACCTCGACATCACCAAGCTGCTGCGGGTCGCCGCGGAGACCGGGGCGGACGCCGTACACCCCGGCTACGGCTTCCTGGCCGAGAACGCCGACTTCGCCCAGGCGGTCATCGACGCCGGCCTGACCTGGATCGGCCCGCCGCCGGCCGCGATCACCGCGCTCGGCGACAAGGTGCAGGCCCGCCACATCGCGCAGAAGGTCGGCGCGCCGCTCGTGGCCGGCACCAAGGATCCGGTCTCCGGGAGCGAGGAGGTCGTCGCCTTCGCCGCCGAGCACGGCCTGCCGATCGCGATCAAGGCCGCCTACGGAGGCGGCGGGCGCGGGCTGAAGGTGGCGCGCACCGCGGAGGAGATCCCCGAACTGTACGACAGCGCGGTCCGCGAGGCGGTCACCGCGTTCGGCAGGGGCGAGTGCTTCGTCGAGCGCTACCTGGACCGTCCCCGGCACGTGGAGACCCAGTGCCTGGCCGACACCCACGGCAACGTGGTCGTGGTGTCCACCCGTGACTGCTCGCTGCAGCGCCGCCACCAGAAGCTGGTCGAGGAGGCACCCGCCCCCTTCCTGACCTCCGAGCAGCTCGACCTGCTCTACACCAGTTCCAAGGCGATCCTGCGCGAGGCGGGCTACGTCGGGGCCGGCACCTGCGAGTTCCTGGTGGGCCAGGACGGCACGATCTCCTTCCTGGAGGTCAACACCCGGCTGCAGGTCGAGCACCCGGTGACCGAGGAGGTCGCCGGCGTCGACCTGGTACGGGAGATGTTCCGCATCGCCGACGGCGAGGAGCTGGGCTACGGCGACCCGGTGCTGCGCGGCCACTCGATCGAGTTCCGGATCAACGCCGAGGACGCCGGGCGCGGCTTCCTGCCCGCCCCCGGCACGATCACGCGGATGAGCGCCCCCTCCGGCCCCGGGGTGCGCCTGGACGCCGGCTACGAGGCCGGCATGACCGTCCCGCAGTCCTTCGACTCCCTGGTCGCCAAGCTGATCGTGACCGGAGCCAGCAGGGCACAGGCCCTGGAGCGCTCGCGCCGGGCGCTGGCCGAGTTCGAGATCGACGGCATGCCGACCGTGCTGCCCTTCCACCGTGCCGTGGTGGCCGATCCCGCGTTCACCGGCGAGCCGTTCTCGGTGCACACCCGATGGATCGAGACCGAGTTCGACAACACGGTCGCGCCGTACGCAGGAGAGCACGGCGCGGCCGAGGAGCCGGGCGAGCGGCAGCGGATCACCGTCGAGGTGGCCGGCAAGCGGCTGGAGGTGGTGCTCCCCGCGGGGTTCGCCGCCGGGAACCCCGGCTCGGGCGGCGTGGCGTCGAAGGCGCCGCGCCGGGGCGGCGGCGGGGTGGCCAAGAAGGCCGCGAGCGGCGACTCGCTGGTCAGCCCGATGCAGGGCACGATCGTCAAGGTCGTCGCCGCCGACGGTGACACCGTCGCGGCCGGTGACACGATCGTCGTGCTGGAGGCGATGAAGATGGAGCAGCCGCTCGCCGCGCACAAGGCCGGCACCATCACCGGACTGGCGGCACAGGTCGGCCAGACCGTCACCTCGGGCGCCACGATCTGCGAGATCAAGGACGTCTGAGGTCCCGCCCGGCGCGGTGTCCGCCCACGTTCACCGGCTTCGGCATGCCGTCCCGGTCGCCCCGGAGATCCGGCGGGGATTCATGGACATCGCGCCGGGGCCAGGCTCCGGAGCCCCGGCCACCCTCGCTGGAGCCTTCGCGTGCGCGGACCCGCGCGGACCGTGGCACGACGATCACACACCGGATGCCCGGGTAGACGTCTGACGCGGTTCGGAAAAGGATACGGTCGGGATGTAGGAACTCTGCCGTCCACTCATTCGTCTTCAGGACGAAGGAGGCTTTCTGCCGTGACCACGATTAGAACCGCGCCAGGCCGTTTCGGTGCCATGCTCATGGCACTGTTCGCCGGGCTGCTGGCCGTTTTCATGCTCGCCCCGGCGGCCCACGCCGCGGCGCCAGACCCCAGCGCGATCGTCTCGGAGCTGAAGGACGGGGACCGCTTCTACGCCGATCCCGCGGCGGGCCTGCCCGCCAATGCCGTCGACGCCATGCGCAGCGCCACCGAGAAGACTTCCTCCGTCTACGTGGCGCTGCTGCCCGAAGGCTCGATCAGCAGCCAGTCCCAGGCGAAGACGCTGCTGAGCTCGGTCCTTAAGGGCGTCGGTCCCAAGTCGACGGTCCTGGTGATGAGCGGCAGGACCCCGTTCGGCGTCACGAACATCAAGGGCATCGACGTCGACGAGCTGCTCGGACGGGCCAAGACCAACAGCCCGACCGACAGTGTGATCAACTTCACCAAGCTGGCGAACGACGCGGGGATCGGCGGCGGCGCCCCCGCCAACTCCTCCGACTCCTCCAGCTCCAGCTCCTCCAGCGGCTCCAGCACCGGCGTGCTGGTCGGCATCCTGGTGCTGGCCGCGGCCGGTGGCGCGGGCATCTTCTTCTACTCCCGCAAGAAGAAGAAGGATCGCGAGATCCGTGAGGCCGCCGAGCTGGCCGCGGTCAAGCAGACCGTGGACGAGGACGTCACCAAGTTCGGTGAGGAGATCACCGACCTCGACACCGACGTCAAGCTGCTCGGCGACGGCGCCGACCACCTGCAGGACTGGCAGCGCGCCCTGGACTCCTACGAGCGGGCCAAGGTGGAGCTCGCGGCGGTCAAGCGCCCCGACGAGCTCCGCGGCGTGACCACCGCGCTGGAGGAGGGCCGCTACGCCCTCGCCTGCGTGAAGGCGCGCGTCAACCACCAGCCGCTGCCCGAGCGACGCTCCCCGTGCTTCTTCAACCCGCAGCACGGGCCCTCCGTCCGCGACGTGCGCTGGGCCCCGCCCGGCGGCGCGCTGCGCGACGTGCCCGCCTGCGCGGCCGACGCCGAGGCCGTCGAGCGCGGCTTCGAGCCCCAGACGCGCGAGGTCATGGTCAACGGCCAGCGCCGCCCGTACTACGACGCGGGACCGGCCTACCAGCCGTACGCCTACGGCTACTACGGCGGCTTCGGCGACGTCATGACCGGCATGCTCGTCGGCACGATGATGGGCAGCATGCTGAGCGGCGGCTTCGGCGGCGGCTACGGCAGCTACGGCGCCGGCTACGAGCAGGGGGTCGCCGACAGCGGCACCGACTTCGGCGGTGGCGGCGACTTCGGCGGCGGCGGCTGGGGTGACTTCGGCGGCGGCGGCGACTTCGGTGGCGGCGACTTCGGCGGGGGCGACTGGTAGTCCCACCCGCGTAAAACGACGCCGGGCGCGCTTCCCCTTCGGGGGAGCGCCCCCGCCGGGGACGGAGCCCGGCCCCCGCCGACCCGCAACCCGCTGCGGGGGAAGAGATAGGTAGAGGGGCGGG